>JAZNBJ010000019.1:0-24184 GCA_045586965.1 Candidatus Gastranaerophilaceae bacterium
GGTAAACTATTGCTATAATTGGCTTTTAGGCCTGCTGAATAACACCTCGCCCCTTGCGGGAGGTGCTACGCACGTAGAAAACTCTGTAGCTCAACGATTTTTCACATCGCCCCTTGTGGTATCGCAAAAGCTGTGTAATAAAAAAATCCGTCATTCAGAGGCGTTAGCCGAAGAATCTCTAAAAAATCTTATCCCCCAACTTGCGGGAGCTAGAGGGGGAAGAATAGCAACTTTGGTCAAAAAAGTACTGTTGTTTTCCCCATCCCAACCTTCCCCAAGTAGGGGAAGGAGTAAAGGGGGTAAATTATGCTGTCAATAAACACTAATTTATCCTCTCTAATCGCACAAAATAGCTTAAAAGACTCAACAAACATTCTTAACCAAGCTATCGAGCGAATGACTACGGGTTATAAAATCAACCACGCCAGCGATAATGCAGCAAACTATTCTATTGCTACAAATATGGCGACTCAAATCGGCTCGTATAATGTTGCAGCTGATAACGTTGCAATGGGTATGGATTTAGTAACCACCGCAAGCGATACAATATCATTAATGCAAAACAAAGCAGAGCGCCTACGAGCATTGTGTACCCAAGCAAGAAACGGAACTTATGGCGCACAATCTTTGGCTGCAATGAACGCAGAAGCAAATGCGATAATGTCAGAGATTAATCGCATATATGTCAATGCAGATTATAACGGCATAAAACTCTTTGATTTGGCAAATGGTGCAGTAGCTACTCAAGCGTCAGAGCCAGCAATGACGTATTCAATGCGAGGTGCTACACCAGCTAAACCAGAAGCCAAGGCTGAGTACAACGGCTTTATCTCTAACCCTGTTACATATTCTCAAACTCAAGTAGATAATATGGCTTCAATTAACGATTTTACATCTGGTGCAAGTGGTGAGTATAAGATTACCTCTGCTGATGATTTGGCACTATTGGCAACACTAGTAAACGGCGGAGCTAGTACCTCTAATGCCACTTTTGTTCTTGCTTGTGATATTGACCTCACTAACTGGCAAAATGCAAATGGAGATTGGATACCTATTGGAGTTTCTGACCATATAGATTTTTTCTTCTCAGGTACTTTTGATGGAAATGGCCATGTTGTAAAAAATCTAAGAGCTACAGATAGTTTTGGAGGTTTGTTTGCTGAGCTTGGAAATGGTGAGATAAGAAATGTTGCTGTGATTAATGTTAATATTTCAGGGTTTTGGTATATCGGAGCTGTTGTAGGGTTAGTGACTGACGGAACTGTAAGTAATTGCTACAGTACAGGTAATATTTCTGGGGCCTCTCTTGCGGATAGTGGTGGGGTTGTCGGACGCTTGGACGGAGGGACGGTAACTAATTCTTATTCAACTATTAGTATTTCTGGAAGTTACGGTATTGGAGGACTTATCGGTAGTGTAGAAAATGGAACTGTTACTAATTCATATGCTACAGGTAATATTTCTGCTCCTGGGGATAGCTACTACGGAGATCTAACTGGAGCTGGTGGTCTAGTTGGGTCAACAAAACATAATGTAACGATTGATAATTGTTATGCCTTGGGTAATGTTGACGGTGTGATGTTTACAGGAGGTCTTATAGGTGCAAGTAGATTTAATGTTAGTATAACAAATAGTTCTGCTGCAGGTGATGTTACTGGCCAATATTGTGCTGGCGGTCTTGTTGGAATAGGTATAGAGACTAATATTAGTAATAGTTCTGCCGCAGGTGATGTTACTGCTATAGAGAGTACAGGTGGCCTTGCTGGTAATATACAGGAGCGATCTGAGATTACAAATAGTTTTGCTACGGGTAATGTTGACGGTGAGATGTTTACAGGAGGTCTTATAGGTGCAAGTATACGTGATGTTAGTATAACAAATAGTTCTGCCGCAGGTGATGTTACTGGTCAACTATATGCTGGTGGCCTTGCTGGTAGTATAGAGGACCAATTTGAGATTACAAATAGTTTTGCTACGGGTAATGTAACTGGTCAACAACATGTCGGTGGCCTAGTGGGTGATATTTATCCGTATTCGAATCCCGTATTAATCTCAGATTCTTATGCTTATGGTACAGTTGCTGGTAGTAATTTTGCAGGTAGTCTTATTGGTGTAATAGCAAATGATAGTGCTGATATTTCAAATGTTAGTATAATTAATTGTCAAACTATTGCTCAGGCTTGTGACCCAATAGGTGGGTTTATGGATGGTAACACACTTGCTCCGATTGAGGGTGCTGATTTAACCCCATTGCTCGCTGGTATAACAGTGCTAGGAGCACCAGCAATGGGTGGTGGTGGAACTGGTGGCGGTGGTGCTCAACCAGCTGGTGCAATAACATTACAAATTGGACTGAATGGAAATTCATCAAGCTCAATCGGGTTTGATGTGAGTTTTTCTTATGACTTATCATTAGTTGGTGTAGATTTGGCTTCAGATGAAGCATTGAATACAATTGATGATTTTATAAATATGCTAAGCGCACAAGAAACAAAGCTAGGTGCTGTACAAAACCGTTTAGAATCAGCATTAGAATCAATCGAGGTTAATATTAATAATTTGACTTCATCGCTTTCAACTATCCGTGATGCAGATATAGCCGAGGTGTCAGCGCAGTATATCCAACAACAGATTTTGCAACAAGCTGCTGCGACTTTGCTAGCAACCGCAAATCAATCACCAAGCATAGCATTACAGTTAATATAATTCCTTCCCCTGATTGGGGAAGGTTAGGATGGGGAAATGTTTTCAACTTTTCGCTCAACTTTTTAAACTTTTGCCACGTTTCTTGAATAATCTTATCCCAATTTCATCTAAACATACGATAGAGATTTTACTAAAAAAAGGTAAAATAATATTGTCATGTTTATGGGCACAGTGGGATGGAACAAGAATTAGACTTTTCTTCATACAACAAAATAAAAAGAGCATCTAACGAAGAGTTGGCAGAATTGTGGTCTAAATATTTTGAAGATCACGATAATAAATATTTAAGAGACCAACTTATTTTGCAATACATTTATTTGACTAGATATGTTGTTGGTCGTGTAAAAGTTGCGTTGCCTCCAACATTCTCTTACGAAGATATTTCTAGCTATGGTATTGAAGGTTTAATTGATGCAGTAGAAAAATATACTCCAAAAATGGGTGCTAGATTTGAAACTTATGCGCTTGTGCGTATAAGAGGTAATATTATTGATAAAGTGCGTTCTCAAGACTTTTTACCAAGAAGTGTAAGAAGAAAAATTCGTGATGTTAAAGAAGCTCAAGAAGACTTGAAGCGCCAGTACGGAAGAGCTGCAACTAATACTGAAATTGCAAACTATTTAGGTATTGAAAAAGAAAAAGTTGAACAAATTTTAGCTGATGATACAACAATTACTTCTTTGTATGACAAAAAAGGTGCCTCTGAAAGCGATATTGAAATTATCGATACAATTGAAGACTCTCACAATTTAGCTCCGCATGAACAGCTTGAAGAAAAGGATGTAAAAAAAGAATTGGAGGAGGCTTTGAAACGTTTACCTGAAAGAGAAAGAACAATTATGGTTCTTTACTATCACGAAAATATGACCCTAAAAGAAATCGGTGATACTATTAATATTTCTGAATCTCGTGTGTCTCAATTGCACGCTCAAGCTATTATGAAATTGAAAAACTTGTTAAGCGAAAATAGAAGTGAAAGATTGAAAAGAAGTATAATTTAGAAAACTTCACAATTCATTTGCATTTTAAACATGTTTATTTTAGTATGTTATCATACGCCGATTTAATAAAGAATGTGAGACCTCACATTCTCTTTTAAAAAGGTCTTAAAATAGCTCAAATAGCTAATTGTAGATAAACAAGAAAAAGGTAATATAAAGGAATACAAAAATGGGTATCAAAGGTAAAAACGACAGAATGGTAGTTCTTGCTTGTGAAGATTGCAAGGAAAGAAACTACACAACTGTAAAAAACAAAAAGAACATTAAAGACAGATTAGAACTTTCTAAATACTGTCCAACTTGTAAGAAACATACTACACATAAAGAAACTAAGTAGTATTACAAGAAGTTTACGAGGCTTAGCCTCGCTTGCGTCCTTAGTTCAGTTGGTAGAACGTCGGTCTCCAAAACCGGATGTCGAGGGTTCGAGTCCTTCAGGGCGCGATTTTAATCAAAGGTAATTATGAAAATGAACAATAATTCAGAAAATATCAAAAATGCAATTATAACTTATTTTAGAGGCGTAAGAACTGAATGGGGCAAGATTACTTGGCCAGAAAAACATCAGGTTATCACTGAAACATTCTTTGTTGTTGCAATTGTATTTGTGTTTACAGTGTTTATTTATTTTGCAGATGTTATTTTTGAAAGCTTGTTCAAGGCACTATTTGGTGCACGTTAGTATATTTTAACCATAAAGGGTAAGAATAATGAGTGAAAAAGACGAAAATCTTGTAAATGAAGAAATTATGGAAGAAGCTGCTGAAGTAGAAGCAAAATCTTCAGAGAAGAAGAGCCAAAAACGTTGGTATATTGTACATACTTATTCAGGTTATGAAAACAAAGTTAAGAGCAACCTTGAAAAACGTATTGAATATATGAATATGGCTGATAAAATCTTCAGAGTAGAAGTTCCTCAAAAAACTGTTACCCAAATTAAAGGTGGTAGAAAACAGGAAAAAGAAGAAAAAATCTTCCCAGGTTATGTATTAGTAGAAATGATTATGGATGAAGACAGCTGGTATGTTGTAAGACACACTGCTGGTGTTACTAAATTTGTAGGTTCTGCTAAAAAGCCTATTCCAGCAAAAGAAAGTGAAATCAGAAAAATTATTCACAGATCAACAGCTCAAGTTCAAAAGGTTGAAATGGATGTTAAAGTTGGTGAAAAAGTTAGAATTACATCTGGTCCATTCGCAGAATTTGTTGGTGATATTACAGAAGTTTATCCTGATAAGGCTAAACTTAGAGCAATGGTTTCAATCTTTGGACGTGAAACTCCAGTTGAATTAGAATACAAACAAATACAAAAGTTATAGGGGTAAATATAATTTGGCTTTTGTCAAAGCCCCAATATAAAAGCACAAAAAGCGTGGAAGGGGTCGCCCCCCGTTAGTACCACGAAAGGAGAAAAAAATGGCAAAAAAAGTAGTAGGAAAAATCAAGCTTCAAATCGAAGCTGGTAAAGCAAATCCATCACCTCCAGTTGGTCCTGCTTTAGGTCAACACGGTGTTAACATCATGGATTTCTGTAAGCAATTCAATGCTAAAACAGAATCTCAAGCAGGTTATATTATTCCTGTAGTTATTGATGTGTATGAAGACAGAAGCTTCACATTTGTGACAAAATCACCTCCAGCTCCTGTTCTTATTAAAAAGGCATTAAATCTTTCTAAAGGTTCAGCAGTGCCTAATAAAACTAAAGTTGCAGAAATTACTCGTGAGCAATTAGAAGAAATCGCTAAAATTAAAATGAACGATTTGAATGCTACAACTATGGATGCAGCTGTAGAAATGATTAAAGGCTCTTGTAGAGCAATGGGTGTAACTGTAAAAGAAGGTTAATCCACAATAGTAAAAGATGATGGAAGGACTTAATAGTCCGCTAATACCACGAAAGGAAAGAAATAAAATGTCTAAAATAACAAAAAAACAAAAGAAACTTCAAGAACTTCTTGCAGATTTCCAACAACCTGCAAGCGGTCGTGAAGCATTAGTAAAATTACAAGAAATCTCTAAAGAAGTTGCAAAATTCAATGAAACAGTTGAATGCCACATGAGATTAGGTATTGAAGTTAAACACGCTGATCAGCAAATCAGATCAACAGTTGTTCTTCCAGCTGGTTTAGGTAAAGAAGTTCGTGTTTGTGTTATCGCGAAAGGACCTAAAGTAAACGAAGCTAAAGACGCTGGTGCTGAATTCTATGGCACAGAAGATATCATCGATAAAATCGCTGGTGGTTGGTTTGAATTCGATACATTAATCGCTACGCCTGATTGTATGGGTATGTTAGGTAAACTTGGTAAAGTTTTAGGTCCTAAAGGCTTAATGCCAAACCCTAAAACAGGTACAGTTACTCTTGACGTAGCTAAAGCTGTTAAAGATGCTAAAGCTGGTAAAGTTGAATTCAGAGCTGACAAACAAGGTATGATTCACTGTCCTATCGGTAAAGTTCAGTTCAGCAACGAAGATTTAGTTAAAAACTATGGAACTTTGGTAGATGCTATTTTGAGAGCAAAACCTGCTTCTGCAAAAGGTACTTATGTTAAGTCAATTTACTTGACAACAACAATGGGACCAAGCATCAAGGTTGATTCTAAAAACCTTCAAGCCGAAGTAAAAGAAATTGTTGGTTGATATTAATGCCTGACCATTTGGTCGGGCTTTTTTTTAAGGTAGCGAAATTTGTTTATTAACAATTTTCGCTACTTTTGTGTTAAAATATTTGTAATAGTTTTATAAGGAGAATATGTATGAAAATTAGAGCAAGTCATATTTTAGTAGCAACTAAAGAAGAAGCTGAAAATTTATTGTTAGATATTAAAAATGGTGTAGCATTTGAAGATTTAGCAAGAGATTATTCAAAATGTCCATCAGGTCGTGATGGCGGTGATTTACGTTGGTTTGGTAAAG
This sequence comes from Candidatus Gastranaerophilaceae bacterium, assembly GCA_045586965.1. GTDB lineage: Bacteria > Cyanobacteriota > Vampirovibrionia > Gastranaerophilales > Gastranaerophilaceae > CAG-196. The sequence continues at coordinate 6,622 of JAZNBJ010000019.1, forward strand.
GGATGATGGTTAAACCTTTTGAAGACGCAGCATTTGCTCTTAAAGAAGGCGAAATCTCTGAACCTGTTGAAACTCAATTTGGTTGGCATTTAATTAAATGTACAGGAATTGACGAGTAGGGGGTAAAGGGGTAAATAAATAAGTTTAAATAAAAAGTAGGGTGGACTTTAGTCCACCTTTATAATCAGACAAACTGAAATAAACCTTATTGTAAACATAGTGAGGGTTCCCCCTCACCCCAGCCCTCTCCCGTAGGGAGAGGGGGAGGATTTTAATGAGAGAGCTATTAAAAAATTTAAAAATAGATTATTTATTAGTAAATTCTACGAATGAATATTTGGTAGAATATTCTGAATTGTCTGAAAATGCTCGTTATACTTTAACTGGTTTTACAGGCTCAACAGGTGATGCTTTGGTTACAACGGATAAAATTTATTTGTTTGTCGATGGAAGGTATCATACACAAGCAGATAATGAGGCGAATGATGGCGTTGAAGTTGTTAAATTGCAACTAGGGCAAAAACAGGATGAGGAAATTAGAAAGCTCGTTAACCCTAAAAAGACTCTTGGTATTGTTGCAAAAAAAGTTTCTCAAGCACGTTTAGAAAGTTTTAAAGGGTACAAAATAAAGTTATTAAAGGATGATCCAATAAATAATTTTACTGAACAACATTTGGATTGTTATGAAGCGCCTTTTAGACCTAAAGATTATAAATTTGAAGAAACAACTTTTGTATCAAATTTAGAGGATGTTTCATATTTAACAGGTTATAGAGACTTTTCAAAGGATTATTCTTCGAAGATTTGGGCCAAGATGGTTGTGAATGGTGACTTAATTCTATTCACAGACAATAAAGCTTGCGAGGATTATCTTAAAAAGTTTAATGGTAAGCTTATTGTTGATAAAAACACTATAAGTGCGTACGATTATTCATTGATTAAAAAGCCAATTCATAAGCTTTCAGAAGTGAGAAGATTAAAATCTATAAAAAATGAAAAAGAATTAGAAGCTTACAAAGCATCTTTTGCTAAAACTGATAAAGCTTTGCTTGCGGTTAGGAAATATATTGAAACTAATGAAAATATTTCGGAAGCTGATATTGAAAAAGTTTTACGTGAAAGCTTTAAAAAACAAGGTGCAAAATGCTTGAGCTTTAAACCAATAATTGCTATTAATAAGCATTCAGCTTTGGCTCATTATTCAAAAAGTTCGAAACGTACAAAATTGAAAGATGGCGATTTGGTTTTAATTGATTGTGGAGCTTATTTTGAAAGTGGCTTAGCGACTGATATAACAAGAGTGTTTGTAAAAGGTGAGCCGAGTGAGCTTCAAAAACAGGTTTATACAACTGTATTAAAATCATTTCTAAATTGCTATAATTCTGAAGCTAAAACGGGTCAAGAATTAGATAAGCTTGCGCATCAAATTTTGGATGAAAGTGTAGATAAATTTGTTTTCTCTCACGGTTTAGGTCACGGTATTGGTATAAATGTTCATGAAGCGCCTCCTTGTCTAAATCAATCTGAAACTGCTAAAGAAGAATTTGTAGATGGAATGTGTTATACAATCGAGCCTGGACTGTACAATTCTAATAAGTTTGGTGTAAGATTAGAGAACTCCTGTTATAGAAAAGATGGTAAAAACTGCTCTTTTGTAAAAATGGGTTTTGAGCGTAAATTAATTGATTTAAAGCTGCTCACTGAACAAGAAAGAATTTGGCTAAAGGAATTTAAGCTTTTATGAAAATAACATCCGTCAACAATGAATTAGTAAAAGAAACTGCAAAACTTCTCAGGGGTAAATTTAGAGACGAATCTGGTTTGTTCCTTATTGAAGGTGAAAAAGGAGTGAAAGAAGCTCTTGACGCAGGAGTTGAGATTGAACGAATTTTTGTGCTTGAAGGGGTAATTGGTTATCCTCAAGAAAAAGTTATAGAAACAACAGAAGCTGTTTTATCAAAGATTTCTGATGCTAAATCAGCACCAAAAGTTGTTGCAGTTGCAAAACAGCCAAAGCAAGATTTTAAAATATTAGAAAAAGCGAAAAAAGTTGTTTTACTTGAAGGCATAAAAGATGCGGGCAATTTAGGTACAATATTAAGAACAGCTTCTGCTTTTGGTATTGATGCGGTTGTTCTATATGGCGATACTGTGGATTTATACAATCCGAAATGTGTGCGCTCAACTGTTGGTTGTCTGTGGAAAACACCTGTTTTTCAGATAAAAGAGTTTGATGAATTAAAAAATATATTTAATCATTATGAGAGAGTTGCGACTCTTCCAAAGGGTGAAGATGTTGAAAATCTTGAAAGTTATATGCCTCATGAAAATGTACTTATTATGTTTGGCTCTGAAGCAGATGGTTTGAGCGATGAACTAAAAGGGTTTGCGACAAAAAATGTGACAATTGAAATGTCAAAAGATGTGGAGTCTTTAAATTTAAGCGTTTCAGCTGCTGTTGTTATGTATAAAATTAAACAGATTCAATAATTTTGGATAAATGTAGGGTGCATTGCAATGCACCATTGATATTTTACCCCTTTCGAGTGTTACAACGCACGCTACTTGCTATTATTTAATAAGTTTTTTATAAATTTCAGATATTAATTCTTATATTATAGATTTGGTATAAAAGGATTCTTTTTAAAATCGGATATAGTGTATGGGTGTTTTATTCTCAATACTTTATGCTTTAATTCCCATAACCATAAAGGGTTCTTTTCCGGTTCAAATAAAGTTTCAAGAAGTAAAGCAACTACAGAAGATTTTGTTTTTATTTCATTATCATTATTGATTTCATTTATCTCATATGCAGTTGATATATAGCCACTATTATATTCTTCTTGGTTTTCATCTAATATAACTCCCAAACGAGCTTTATACTTTTTACCATATTCAGAAACAGAAACTGTTTTTATAGAAGTTTTGTATTCATAAACCTTATTCTTGCCATCTTTAAGCAATTTTTGGCAGCCTTCTTCATATGCTTTAAGTTGAGAAGGTGTTGCGTTTTTCAAATATGCAGTTAACTCAGGAGTTACCTTAAGTTTACTTTTATAAGAAATATTATTATTGTTGTTAATTGGATTTATTTTCATTTTTTAACTCCTTATATATGTTGGGCAGGTATGCTCAATTTACAAATTTATGCTTAATAACTAAATCTTTCCTTAAATTCACCTAAAGGTTTACCATTATAGGGAACTTCTAAAAATTCGCTATGCAGACCTTTGAATTCTTTTTTTATTATGTCATGCCACATATCTTCCGACCTTATAATATGAAGATTCTCAGGTTTGATGTGCTTAAGCATTATATTTTTTAGAGCATCTTCAAAGTTATGCCCAGGTAAGCCTAGTATGCGATCTATGTATGTTGAGGCAACAAAAATTAATTCATTATTTTTATCTTTTACAGCTATTGAATTTAATGGATTTTCTAATGCGCATATTTTTCCCATTTTGGGGTCGCTATACTCGTCATACGAATGCTTATAAAAAACTCTACCTGGTATTCTTATTACCTCAAAACCATTTTCTGTTAATTTTTTCTCAACATAATCAATATCTTTAGGGTTATAAAACCCAGAATTCTGTGTTACAGAATTATATGTATTTTTTAGATTTTTAAATAAGTCTATCCGATTCAAAACCTCATACTCAAGCTTAAACCCTCCTTCTCTTGATAATATACCTTCATTCAAATTATAACCATAATTTTTTATAAATTCATAATATCTTCTTTCTATTTCTTTGATTATCTCAAAAGACATTTGCTCATCTGCCAAAAGAATCCTTTTGTTATCTAAAGGTCGAATAAACTGATCTAAATTTCCGCCTATTTGTGGTAGAGGTATTATTTTTTTTACACCCAAAACTTCTTGTAATTCATTTGGTTTAAATTTAGGGCTGTGATATCCAAGAGGGAAAGGTTTTCCATAATATTCTAAATCAAAAAGCTCTGGTGCGTCATCAGCACCAACAAGAGCAACCTCATCTTCACCATCATTGACTGTAAAAAGATTGCTACTGGTAATATGTTTATCATGCAGATATATCCCTAATGCTACTGCATCAGGGTGTTCATCAATACCTTGTGAATCACATGGAATATAATTTCTTGTAAGTTTTTGTACAGAATTAAACTCTAGGCCTAATTTTTTAGCGAAATTGTGAAGAAAATCGTAATCTCTAGGTCCTAAAGAAAATAATTTATTATTTGCAATTGTATAAAAATCCTGTGCATTAATTCCACGGTCTAGTCCTGTAAAATGATTAAATCCAAAATTTAATAAACTTTCTGCTTGACTACGCCCGTATTGCAGAATAAGAGGGATGTCATGCTTTGCAAAAATATTTCTAACCTCTTCTGTTAGTTTTGGCGACGAATATCTTCGACAAACCAAAGCCTTCACAGGTCTGGCATCATAGCCTTTGAAACTTTGTTTTTTCTGTGAATTATAGTTGTTATAATTTACTTGTATTGGACTTACTTTCATTTTTACCCCTTTTTTACCCCTTCACCCATTCCATTAGGTATTGTATAAACCCCTTTTCTTTTTTCTGAGGACCATACACTAAGGACATTACATTTTTTTTAGACTTTTCTATATTTGGAAAATCTTCCCAAGAAGTGTCCATTAAGCAAACTTTTTTAGCTTCATCAAAAAGTTTCGTCGCATAAACGTGCCAATCTAGTTTGTCTATTATAGATTTGTTGGGTTTTGTTAAATAATAATTTAAATTATTATAAACTTGTTGCGCTCTAAACTTATCATGAAACTTCAAAAATGAAATGATGTCTTTTTCTCCTTCAATAGGGCTTGCAGAAGACACCATTAAAAAGTTATCTTTTACATTTAAAGGTACAATTGCCCCTTTAGATATTAAATTTACAAAAAATGGGAAAATATCTTGTTTTGAAGCTGAGGAAGTGATATCTAGCCATATTTTTGAATTAGCGAGTTCTTTTGTATATTTTGCAATTCTTTCAGAACCACCCTTCTGAGCTTCAATTAATGCTCTTGCTTCTGGATGAATATTAAGAGCTTTAAAAGATTGATTGCTTTTATATTCGCTATTTATTGGATTTATTCTCATACACACGCCCTAATTGATTTGGATTTTGTATATCTCATTATACAACTTCAAGTATTGAAAGCAATATATACACCTCGAAATTGCCTTACAATAATCTAAACCTTGTAAAAATAAAATATGTTAAATATTAATCTGTTTCAATAAATTCAGAAAGTATGTTATTGCTAAGAAGTGTCCCTTCAAGTGTTAATTTATAGCCTTTTGATATTTTTTCTATAAATTCAGGGATAAACTTATTTAAAGTTTGTTGATATTTTTTATCAAAATCAATGTTGAATTTATTGTTGATTTTTTCTACATTTACCCCCTCTGTTTTTCTAAACCCTAAAAATATTTCTTCTTCTAATATTTCTGTTGGTGTTAAAATTTGTTCAAATTCGTGCTTTTCTGGTGCATCTGCATAATCTTTCAAAGTTCTATAATTAGAATACCTAATTCCATTATTATACCCGTGTGCAGCAATTCCGAAACCATAATATTCAGCGTTATCCCAATAGTTTAGGTTGTGCTTTGATTCAAATCCATCTAGTGCAAAATTGCTTATTTCATATCTTTTATACCCTTTTTCTTCAAGATAATTGTTTATCAAGAGGTACATATCAGCTTGAGTATCGTCATCAGGTAAGTTTACAGGAGGATTTTTGCCAAAATATGACTCTTCTTCAATTTTTAATCCATAAGTAGAGATGTGTTGAATATTTAATGATGTTATTTTTTCTAAATCTTTTTTTAAAATATTTATATTTTGTTCTGGCAAGCCGTATATCAAATCTAGACTGATATTGTTAAAACCAACTTCTTGAGCTGTTTTTACTGCGTTTATAACATCTATTGATTTATGTCTACGACCAATAATTTGCAAAATGTTATCATCAAAGCTTTGTGAACCCATGCTTATGCGGTTGATGCCGATTTCAAACAGTGATTTTAAGTAATTAAATTTGGCATCATCAGGATTGACTTCAAAAGTTATTTCACAATCATGAGAATACTTGAATTTGTCGATGACTTTTTTTATTAAATATGCTGGTACTAAAGAAGGGGTTCCTCCGCCAAAATATAAGGTTTTTAGTTTTTCGCCTGCATAATTAGAATCAATACCTTTTAATAAAGCTGCAACGTAATCTGCCAATCTGCTTTCATTAGTGAATGATACAAAAGAACAATATTTGCATTTAGATTTACAAAAAGGTATGTGTATATAAGCACTTGTAACCATTTATTCATCCATTTTTAAGTAGCAAGTTTCCCATCGTAAATCGATATATTTAACTTTTTTATTAATCTTTTTGACTTGTGGTAAGATTGACGGAAGTTTTTGTAGTTTATTAAAAACATTCGGATTAATACTGCCAAGTCTAATATTAACAGTCGGTATTTTTATATAAACATCTTTTGGATCTCTATAATCAATGTATTCAACTTTTTCTCCAGTTTCTGCTTCAACAAGACTTGCTAGTTTTCTAAAATTATTGACTTTAACAACATCCCAATTGCGATAATCGTCACCGCTTCCGTAGGTTATTACAAGAACTGTATCATAGTCATCACTAAGTGGCATATATTCTCTGCCAATTAATTTTCCATCAAGCGAGAAAAATGCAATAGGTGGAACATCAAGATTTGGCGCAATTGTTATTATTGGTGTCCTTTCTATTACGATAATTTGTAATCTTGCAGGAAACCAAAAGCGTCTTATATAAACATTTTGGATAGGCTCTAATTGTGTAATACTTTTTTTAAGATTATCAGTTTTTACTAAAAATATAGGTTGAGTAGGCACTTGATTTCTTCTAAGTGCTGATAATATTTTTTGCGAAGGCACAATCCTATTGTTAATAATTTCCAAAGAAGAGCTTGTTAAACTATCAAAAGCGTTCGAAGGAAGTCGCCATTGAGGCATTTTTAGTATTAGCAAACAAAGAGCAATAGTGCCTAAAACCAAGAATATTTTGTAAAAAGCACGCAAACGAGTCAGGCGTCTTTGTGATTTACGAATTTGTCTTTGCAATTTCGCTTGTTTAAGACGTCTATTTTGTTTGTATCTTGGTTTATTTTCTTCGTTTGACATTATTTATTCAATCCTGCACTATGAAGTACCATTTCTACTAACAGATCATAATTTATTCCGCAAACAGCTGCTTGAGCTGGTAAATCGCTTGTATCTGTCATACCTGGATTTGTATTGATTTCTAAGATATATGGTATGTTATTAACTATTAAAAAGTCAACTCTTGAAACGCCAGAACAGCCGCAAACTTCAAAAGCTTTTACGGCATTTCTTTTAACCTTTTCTGACATCTCATCAGAAAGCTCAGCTGGCAAGATAAATTCTGTCATACCTTTTGTATACTTAGCTTCATAGTCATACCATTCGTTTTTAGGTCTAAGCTCTAAAATTTCTGTTGCAAAAGCTTTGCCTTCTTTTTCTAACACACCAACTGTTGCGGCTACACCAACCAAGTATTCTTCTATAAGAATTTCTGCATTATATTTTCTAGCTTCTTCTACTGCCTTTATGAGTTCATCATTGTTTGAAACTTTGCTCATCCCAAAGCTTGAGCCTTCTGATACAGGTTTAATCATTAACGGGAAATTTAAATCTTTAACTTTTTCAACAGGATCTTCATTAGGTAGCAAATAAACAGAAGTTATTAATGGCAAACCTGCTGTAGACATAACCTTCTTAGTGTATTCTTTGTTCATGCAAATTGCGCTTGCCATAACCCCGCAACCAGTATAAGGAATTTTTAAGATTTCTAATACACCTTGAATACATCCATCTTCACCAAATTTTCCATGAAGAGTGTTATAAGCGTATTCAAAACCTTTTAGGTCATTCATAATGTTTTCAGAAACATCAACTATTTGTGCATTTTGGTAGCCTAATCTTTGTAGTGCTGCTAAAACATTTTTACCAGAGCGAAGAGAGATCTCTCTTTCTGATGACATTCCACCACATAAAACTGCTATTTTTGCTTCTTTTGATATAATATTTTGCATAATTCTTCCTCTTTTTTTGTTTTATCACCAATAAAGATTATTTCTGGCGTAAGTTCAATCGTAAAACTTTCTTTTACAGCGTTGTGCATTTTAACCATTAGCTCAAGAACTTCAAGAGAAGTCGCATTACCTTTATTGACGATAAAGTTCGCATGATTATCCCAAACTTTTACATTTTCTAAATCAAAATTTTTAACCCCAGCTTTGTCTAAAAGCCTACCAGCTGAATCGTTTTCTGGGTTTTTGAAAACGCTGCCAGCATTTGGATTAGCAAGGTTGGGTTGAACATCTTTTCTAAAATTAAGGTTTCGATCTAAAAGAGCTTGAATATCTTCTTTGTTGGATTTTTTTAATTCAAATTCTGCGCCTAAAAGAATATATTTACCATCTTGAAGTATCGATTTTCTGTAATCAAAACCCATTTCAGTTTTTTCTTTATAAATGATTTCTTTTTTTTCTTTATCAAATAAACAACAGCGGATTAAGCAATCAGAAATAGCTTGACCGTGGCAAGAAGCATTCATGTAGATTTCGCCCCCAATTGAACCAGGAAAGCCAATCATAAATTCAAAACCGCTTAAAGATGCTTCGCAAGCTTTTTGCGCTAACAATGGCCCTTTAACACCACAATCGGCTATAATTCGTGTACCATTAATTTCAAAGTGTCTCATTTCCGTTGTTAAAATGATATCACCCTTATAACCGTTTGATGAGAATAATATGTTAGAGCAATTACCTAATAAAACGTAGTTTTTAAGCTCTTTTAAAAGGTAGCTTAATTCTTGCTGGCTTTTAGGAAACCAAACTTTTTTTACTGTTCCACCTATTTTGAAAGTGGTATGTTTTTTGATTTCGTAGTTTTCTTTAAACTCTATTTGCAAGATAAGATTCCTCCAAATAATTGCCGAGTTTTGTGATTGTTCCTGCGCCTAAGCCAATAACAACATTTTCTTTCTTTAGTGTTGGTAGAAGTTTCTCTGCTACTTGCCCAATGTTACCTGAGAAGTGTTCAAAGCCTGCTTCTTTTGCAAAGTTTGCGCCAGTAATACCTTCAATTGGATCCTCAGAGGCTTCATAAATATCAGTTACAATAACCCTTTCTGCATCAGAAAAAGCGCCTTTAAATTCTTCCCACAAACCTTTTAGTCGAGTGTATCTATGAGGTTGGAATACTGCAACGATATTTTCTTTCCCAAATTTCGTTGCAGCTGCATCTAATACAGCCTTGATTTCAGTAGGATGATGCGCATAATCATCATAGACTTGTACATCGTCTAATTCGCAAACCTTTTGAAAACGTCTGCCCATACCTGTAAAAGTTGTAAAATGTTCTTTAATTTTATTAATTTCAACTCCGCTTTCTTTTAGTGCAGAAATAACAGATAAAGCATTGTATACATTGTGTATGCCTGTAAGTTCAAGCTTGATATCTGTAATTTTTTCGTTTCTATAATATGCTTCAAAACTTGTACCGACATTTGAAGTCTGAATATTTTTTGCCGTATAGTCTGCGTTATTTAATCCAAATGTAATAAAATTACCGCTTAATTGGCTAACGCCTTTGTCATCAGCGTTTACGATAACTTTTTTAGATTGAGAAATTGCTTGGTTGAAAGTTTTAATTAAATCATCCATCCCGTTTTTATAAAAATCTAAATGATCTTCTTCTAAGTTGTTTATAACTAAAATGTCAGGTGAATACTTAACGAGAGTACCATCACTTTCGTCAAGTTCTGCTACAAAATATTTACCGTTTTTATGTTGAGCATTTGTAGATAGCTCTGGAACAATGCCCCCTACAACAAAAGCTGGTTTATTATTAGATTTATCCAAAACGTATGATGCTAAACCACTTGTTGTGGTTTTTCCGTGTGTACCTGAAAATCCAATAAAGCATTTTCCTTGATTTTGCGCTGAATGTGCAATTTCCTCTAATAAATCTGAACGGTGGTAAATCTTTAAGCCTAATTGGCGTGCCTTTTTTAGTTCAGTATTTGTTTCTCTTATCGCAGTGCTGACAATTACAGCATCTGTATCGTTTGGTAAATTTTCTTCTTTATGCCCTACATTTACCCCTGCACCAAGTTTGCGTAGTGCTACAATATATTTGCTATCTTCAATGTCTGAGCCAGAAATGTTATGGCCTTCTTCAAGAAGGTATTTTGCTAGCCCACTCATCCCTATTCCGCCTATTGCAATAAAATGATATTTTCCCAATGTTTTTCCCTCTTAACCTTGTAAATATTATATTACAAAGGGGGTAAATATTAAAGGGAAAAAGTCTTGTTTACAAAATTTTACAAAAAGGCAAATTTATAAAAATAAAAACCTTTATATAATTAAGGTTTTATTATGGAAGGAAAGGTAAAAATAATATGTCTATTAAACCAATTGCTTTTAAAGCAGCAGAAATAGAAGCTCAAAAGCTTGAAAAAGTAACAACACAGCCAAAAATAGAGTTGAGGCAAGAAAATGATAAAGTTGAGTTGGCAGGAAAAAAACAAAAGCCAGTACGCAGTTTTTGGGGATCAGTTGGAGCATATTTCGCAAGTAGTTTTGTATTAGCGGCTCATTTCCTTACTAGTTTTCCAATTTTAAATGGAATGAAAAAAGCTAATAATTATACTGAAGAGCAAGTTAAAACATTACATGATGCAATTAATCAAATGAATGTAGATTCTGGGCTAAAGGAAAAAGGAGTAAAGCTACGCTTCTTAAATCCTTTAAAAGAAAATATTATAGATGATATTCCTAAAGATAAAGATGCCTTTGTAGATAGAGCAGTAAAATATTTTGAAAAATTTGATAGAAATTACAGTGACAACAGTGTTATTAGGCCTGTAAGAGCTGGTCAAAATGCATTTTTCTTGGGTCATGATGCTAAATCGACAACGCTTAAGCTTTCTGAATGTATAAAAATATTCAAAGAAGAAGGCTGGAAGGCTATGAGAGAAAAAATGAAAGCTACTCGTAAAACTTATATTAGAGCAAATTCGGTCGTTTTACCACAAAAAGGTATGGCTGGTGCTGGATTCCACGAATTAGGTCACGCTTTGAATTTCAATATGAGTAAGTTTGGTAAGTTTTTACAAAAATCTCGTCTAGTATCAATGATAGCGCCTTCGTTGTTAGTAATATATGGGGCTGTAACTAGAGCAAGTAAGCCGAAAGAAGAAGGTAAAGATTTAAATGGTGCTCAAAAAACACATAATTTTGTAAGGAATAATGCTGGTAAATTGGCATTAGCAGCATCATTACCAATACTTGTTGAAGAAGGAATGGCGACTATCAAAGGCCAAAAATATGCCAAGAAATTCTTAACTCCTGATTTAGCAAAAAGAGTATTCAAAGGTAATGCTATTGCATATTTATCATACATATCATTAGCTGTATTTAGTGCATTAGCTGCAACAACAGCTGTTAAAGTTAAAGATGCAGCTATTCAAAATAAGACAGAAAGAATTGCAGAAAAAGAGGCGATTGCTAAACAAATTGAAGAAGAACTTAAAGCTAATGCGGAAGCTGTTTAAACTTAATCCTAATAAAAAAACGAACCTTTTAATAGGTTCGTTTTTTTATTCCAATTTTATTTGTTATCAACTTTTTCTTTTAATTCTTGGACTTCATATTTTAGCCTGTTTAGCTCGCATTTAATTGGGTCAGGAATTCTATTGTGCATCAAAACTCCATCTTCAGTTAAACATTGTTGTTGAACAACTCTGCCAGGTATGCCGACTACGGTAGAATGCTCTGGGACATCTTCTACAACAACAGAACCAGCGCCTATTCTTACATTATCACCAATTGTAATATTCCCGAGGACTTTTGCCCCTGCCCCGATAATGACGTTGTTGCCGATGGTCGGGTGACGTTTTCCTTGTTCTTTGCCTGTGCCACCCAGAGTTACTTGTTGATAAATTAAAACATCATCGCCAATTATAGTAGTTTCACCAATAACTACACCTTCGCCGTGGTCAATAAAAAAGCGGTTTCCGATTGAAGCTTTTGGGTGAATTTCGATGCCTGTAAATATTCTTGTCCAATAAGAAATAAATCTTGGTAAGAATGGAATTTTCCAGTAAGCAAGCTTATGTGCAACTCTATGCATTAAAAGCGCTTGAAACCCTGGATAACAAAAAATAATTTCTGCAATATTGTTTGCAGCAGGATCTTTTTCATAAATTACTTTTATATCTTCTTTGATTTTATTTATTGCACGTATTATCATGATTAATTCCCTTCCGTTCTGCGGGCACCATCTATATTTCTACCAGACCGATAAATATCTGTCGCCACCATCTGGGACGATAGTAACAATTAATTTTTCAGGATTACTTTTTGCTAATTGTTTTGCAGCAAGTAAATTTGCTCCTGCCGAAATTCCCACAAAAATCCCATGTTCTTTTGCAAGTTTTTTAGCTTCTTCTATAGCGTCATCGCTTTCTACTGTCAAAATTCCATCTAACTCGGAAAAGTCTGAAATTTCAGGTTTGAAGTTTGCTCCAATTCCTTGTATTTTATGAGTACCAGCTTTGCCATCTGTGAACAGAGGACTTTCTGCAGGTTCTACGCCATATACTTTAACGAAATCTGGTAAAAACTTTTTTAAGCCAAATGCTGTACCGCCAGTTCCAATCCCAGCTACTACAATTTCTACATTTCTGCCAGTATCGTCAAGAATTTCTTCTGCAGTTTGCTTATGAGCATTTGGGTTATCAAAATTTGAAAATTGCATTGGAATCCAACTGTTAGGATAAATATTATTAAGTTCTTTAGCTTTATTAACTGAACCCAACATCCCTTCATCTGCAGAAGTTAATACAAGTTCTGCACCATAGGCTGAAATTGCTTTTTTGCGTTCTTCGGACATATTTTCAGGCATACAAATGATTAATTTCAAACCTAAAACTGCGCAAACCATAGCTAATCCGATTCCAGTGTTACCACTGGTTGGTTCTATAATGACAGTATCTTGATTAATTTCTCCTCGCTCAAGAGCTGATTTAATCATTGAATATGAAGCACGATCTTTTATTGAGCCAGAGGGGTTGAAATTCTCCATCTTTAGCCAAATATTGTCGCTATATGCTATCATTGGCGTATTGCCAATTAGTTCTAAAATACTGTTATAAATCATTTATCCCCCTAATGTTACTGATAGTAGCAAAAAAAGGAGGAAATGTAAAATGTAAGTTTAATTATTTAATCAATTTAAGCTGAGATTTCTTCAATTTCTAAATCTTCGGTGCTTAAATCTTCAGTATCGATTTCAACATCATCGCCTTCTACTTGGCCTTCAAGTTGTTCGTTAATTCTATCGCTTGCTGCGATAATTCTTTCACTCACGCTAGTTGTATTTGCCCAAGAGCCTGTTGATGTTATTAGAGGCTCAAGTACAACACCCGCTTCGCCAAGTAAGCCAGCCATATTTGAATATTGAGAACCTAAAGTATTTGTAAAGTTTAAAAATTCGCTTAAGCCACTTGCAGCATCAGTAAGTGTTAATGAATATTTACCAATAGTTAATCCTGTTTTAGTAATTACTGTAGTACCAGCTGTTGTATATTGAGTACCGTCTTTAATTAATTTACTGCCTTGTAGAGCAACAGGAGGGGCAACTGTACCAGTTGCAACCATTGCTGTACCTTCAGTAATCATTTGGGTACCTTTTATTACGTCTTCACCGCCATCTTTGACAGTTTGTGGTAACGTTTGTGTTACTTCTGTTGTTCCTCGTTGAACGACTGCCTGTAATTCATCAGTACCTTCTTCTAATATTTCTGTTCCATTTGCATATAATTCATCGTTTGCAACTGTTAGTTCTTCAGTGTTTTCTTGAATTTTTTGGCAACTAGCTGCAAGAGCAGCAACTTCTTCTCCAAGTGTATTTATTTCTTTTCCAGCAGCAGATATTGCAGCTAAAGCTGCTTGCTTTTCTTCTGCTGTTGCATTTGCGTCCGTAATTGTTGCTTTGTTTTCTTCAATGATCAATTTTTGTTCTTCTAGCTTTTCATTATTGCTTTTTACTTTTTCATTATTTTCATCAAGAGTTGCTAAAAGCTCTTGGATATTAGTAATATTAGTTTCAATATTTTTAATTTGAGCTTCTGCTTGTTGATATGTTTTATTTAAAATTCCTTTTTCTTCAGTGGCTAATTCTTTAGCTTTTTCGTCATTTTCTTTCGTAGTATTTTTAGCATCGTTTAGCTTGTCAGCTCCATCTAATATCAAATCAAAAATCCCGCCAGCAAGCTTTAAACCAGCGTCAATTTCATCAGTAGGATTCTCAGTTTTTTTTGCTTCTGAGAAAGTTGCTCCTAATGTTACTAATGAACTGATTTTGCTAAACATCTTATTATCCTATTTTATCTTACTTATATATAAAAAGTATTTAAAAACTATGTAATTTCAGAGTTTGGGATATTTGTTACAAAAGTTAATAAAATTTAGCTAGTTGGCTGATAGTAAACGAATTATGCTAGGGGTAAAACTATAAGGGTAAACAATTTTATAAGGACGAGAATAGTGGAAAATAGATTAACAGAGAGGGAGTTTAATGTAATATCTCTTGTTGTGGACGGACTGACAAATAGCCAAATTGCTGAAAAACTTCACATATCAGTTCATACTGTAAAAGCGCATTTGGAGGCTATTTATGATAAATTTGGGGTATCTAATAGGGTTCAAGCTGCAATAAAAGCGATTGTATTAGAGTTAGTTGACATTAACACAGTGAATTCATAAATTTAATAGTACCAAAATATTTTTTTAAATATTTATCATGTATAATTATCTTATCTGATTATGTGTATTTAGGAATTTTAAAAATGAGTTTATCGATTAGTGCAATTTCTAAAAGTGTAGATAAATATACTCTTCTAACTAATAAATATAGGTATTTGGTAAGCAATAATGCCTTTAAGGTGTTACCTGTAATAAATCTATTATGTGCTAATGTTACAGATACTCTTCAGATATCTTCGCAAACCCACTCTTGTCGAAAAATAGAAGGCTTAACAAAAAAATCTTTAAAGAGAATGCTTAAAATGGGCAAATCTAAAGCTGAAATGGCAGAGTATTTTGGTTGTGCCAAAACTACAATTAATCGTTATTTGCGCACATTTGGACTAACTCCAAAACCTACTATAATTGAAGTCCCTGAGGAACAACTTAGAGCCCAAGTCACAGCTGGAATGTCCATACCTCAAATCGCTGAAGCAAATAATTGCTCTCAAGGGATAATAAGAAATCGTTTACAACAGTTGGGATTAAAAACTTTAGAAGCTGAAAGGGCTGCAAAAATTCCAAAAGAAAAATTAGTTGAGCTTGTTGGATTAGGCTGGGATTGTAAAAACATTGGATTTAAATATGGCATATCAGAACTGCAAGTTGGTAGATTGTTAAAAGAGTTAAATCTTGAAACAGAAACTGATAAAATTAGGAAAATGATTACAAAACAAGATATTTTGGATTTGTATGAAGCCGGTGTTACATCTGGGCTATTACCAGAGATTTTTGGCATTCCAGAAGTACATGTGCGTGAACTTTTGCATAAATTTGAACTGACTGATTCGCAAAGTTGCTTGAAAAGATTAGTAAATGATAAAGTCGAAATAACAAAAGAAATGCTAGAAAAAATGTTGCGAGAAGGTAAATCTCGAACTAAAATCGCGGAAGAATTAGGTGTAACTTATGGCCGAATTGTTAAAAAAATGGATGATTATGGTCTTGATTCACCTGCTCGTGTTCGTAAAATAAAAACTGTTATACCAGATAAATTTTCTTTATCACAAATGTTAAAAAAAGGTGCAACAATAGAAGAAATTGCAGAAGATTATGAAGTTTCGGTTTCTGCTCTTAAAAATTATATTAAAAAAGAGGGTATAATTGGGTATAGAAAAGAAACATTTAATTATGATTCACAGCTTTATGAATATATGTGTAATTTAGCAGAGTATGGTTGTTCGATAAAAGAAATTGCCAAACGTTTGAATTTAAAACCTTCATATGTAAAATCTGAATTGGAAAGTCTTGGTGTAGAAATTAAATCGAAATAAAAAAAGGCTGGTCTTTAGACCAGCCTTTTTTAGTTCTAAACTTATTGGCAATTAGCTTTTTCTTCTTCGCTAACACCTTTAATAGTTAGGTTAACTCTGCCTTTATCATCAATTTTGATAACTTTAACAACAACTTCGTCACCGATATTTACGTGTGGCTCGATTGTTTCGATTCTTTCTTGGCAGATTTGAGAGATGTGAACCATACCGTCTTTGCCGCCGCCTAATTCAACGAAAGCACCGATAGGGATGATTCTTACAACCTTACCTTTAATAACCATACCAACTTCTGGCTTGAACGTTAAATCGCTAATCATTTTTCTAGCAATCTTAGCACCTTCTTGGTCGTTAGATGTGATTGTTACAACACCTGTATCTTGGATATCGATTTCAGCACCAGAAGCTTCAATGATAGCTCTAATTTGTTTGCCACCAGGCCCGATTACTGTTCCAATATCTTCAGTTGGAATTGTCATTGTAGTAATGCTTGGTGCAAATGGTGAAAGTTCTTTAGCTGGTTCAGTAATAGCTTTTCTCATTTCACCTAAGATATGTAATCTGCCTTCTTTTGCTTGAGCTAATGCGCGTTTAAGAGTATCGTTAGCAATACCTTTAGCTTTCATATCCATTTGAAGTGCAGTAATACCATCATCATTACCAGTTACTTTGAAGTCCATATCACCAAGGAAGTCTTCAATACCTTGGATATCAGTAAGTACAACAGGTTCTTTACCAGGTTCAGTAATCATACCCATTGCAACACCGCCGATCATGCATTTAACTGGAACACCAGCGTTCATTAATGCCATTGATGAACCACAAGTTGAACCCATTGAAGTAGAACCGTTAGATTCTAATACGTCAGATGTAACTCTGATTGTGTAACCGAATTCTTCTTGGCTTGGAAGAGCTGGAACGTTAGCTCTTTCTGCTAAGTTACCATGGCCAACTTCACGTCTGCCTGGACCTCTAAGAGGTTTTACTTCACCTACTGAGAAACCTGGGAAGATGTATTTATGCATATAAGTTTTTTCAGTTTC
Organism: Candidatus Gastranaerophilaceae bacterium; assembly: GCA_045586965.1. GTDB lineage: Bacteria > Cyanobacteriota > Vampirovibrionia > Gastranaerophilales > Gastranaerophilaceae > CAG-196. Next base: position 23,821 of record JAZNBJ010000019.1, read on the forward strand.
AGGATCAACACCGTCTAACTCTTGTTTCATACCAGGGCCTGCAAGAGTTGCAACTGAAAGGATTTGAGTTTGTCCACGAGTGAATACAGCAGAACCGTGAGCTCTTGGAATAACACCAACTTCACACCAGATAGGGCGAACTTCGTTTGGTTTACGGCCGTCAGCACGAACGCCTTCATCTGTAATCATTGCACGCATAACTTTCTTTTCTGCAGCTTTGAATTCTTCTGCAACGAAGTCAATACCAGTTTCTTCAATGATTTGGTGAATGTAGTGATCTTCTGGAAGAGCTTCAACTCTTTCTTTAACAAGTTTTTTAGCTTCTTCTAATTTATCTTGTCTGTATTTTCTATCGAAGTTGTGG
>JAZNBJ010000020.1:0-11741 GCA_045586965.1 Candidatus Gastranaerophilaceae bacterium
AAAAAAGAATGACTAAAATTGATGCTATTGATACACTAGCAGCGATAAAAAAGCTTAATATTTGTGAAGATACAAAAGACTTTATAGTAGACATACAAACTCAACTCGGCAAACTTGCAATTTTAGATGAATTATGTGCACAATTTACAAAAAAATAAAACAAAAAAACATAAATTAAGGAGTAAAAAAATGAAAGTAAATCCAATTAACAACAATCAAACAAGTTTTGGTGCAAAGTTTCAACATAATAAGGTTTCTGCACAACTAATGAAACATTCTGAAAAAGCAACTGTTAAAGAATTTATAGCCTCTATCAAAAATTTAGAAAAAGCGACTAATGATAAAAGAGTATATAAATTAACAGAAGATAGATTTTATCACAGTTTTGATTTGGATCCCGAATATATTTGTATAAACTTAGAAAGCACTCAACATTCAAAAAACATAGGTGAAAAAGAAGATTATTTTACACTTGCTACAGGTGGGATATATGTTGATTATGACAAAAGTTTTTCTGCTGCAGATTCTGCTAATACTGTTCTTAAAAAATTTACTGAGCATTTAAATAATATTGCAAAAGCGAATGAAAAACCTCAAGTTGGAAACAATGGCTATTGGCGATACACAGATAAAGCTGTTTATGAACAAGGCAAAATGTTTGACGCACTTTTTAACTCATAACTCGTAGGTTGAGTGAAACCCAACAAAAACCTTCCTCAAGTAGAAAGTAGGGTGGAGCTCGCTCCACCAAAACAAAGAAACCGCAAATGGAATATATATCATGAAAGTAAATCCAATTAATAACAATCAAACAAATTTTGGTGCGTTAGTAAAAACAAGCACTAGCCAAGATACTACAAATGAAAGAATGTTGATACAAGAAATAAAAAAATGTTCACAAAATTGTGATTTTTTTAAAGAAAACAATGTAGAGGCATACGCAAAAGCTTGTTGTGGCGATGCACGTGTTGTACTTAGTTATAAACCGAGTGCAAAGAATATAAAAGGATTTTTTAAAAATTTATTTTTAGCATCTAAGTCAATTGTTTTACATGAATATAATAGGTGTACTAACGAAGCATCCTATAATTTGGCCAAAAGAATCCGTACAAATTGTGCTGATGAGATAAAAAAAGTTTTAAAGTAAGAGATAAAGCCTATCTTGACACTCTTAAGTGCCTATTTTCACCTTCACCTATTGAAGTGCTTTGAAGACCATATTGTTCAACCAAATCGTGTTGCAACTTACGAATTTGCGTATTTTGAGGAGCTAATTCAACACAAGGAGCTCCTTCCATAACTTGTTTAACCGCTGTTTTTACTTCGTCTAAAGCCTTCTCGGATTCATCATTATAGCCTGTATCTTCTGGGTTATCATAAGGTCTTATATCAAGCGCATCCTTCAAAACCTTCTGAATTTGAGCCATTGAGTTGGTTTTTACATAAAATATCTGAGCTCTATATTCTTTGGCAGTATTTAAAACCTTAGCACCGCCTTTTGCAAAGTTCTTGTGCGCCAATACAATATCTGCATCATCAACATTTTTTGTAATTTCTACATTGAAATTCAAAAGCTCAATAATCTTTTCAACAATAGTTCTTGAAACAGCATACAAATAAACTTTTCTAAGCGGTTTGTTTTGCTCGCAATAATTCTGTCTTGAGAACGAAAAATTCATTGGGTTTTCTTCTGGCGTCTTAACAGGCTCAACAGGCTTAGTTTCCTCAACAACAGGTTTTACTGTTTCAACTTTATCAGTATAAGATTTGTCAACTTTTCTCAATTCAGGACGAATTGGCCAACCTCTAAGGATATAATCAACAGCTTCAGAAGTGTTTTTATAAACCGCTAAAGTATTTCTATCAATAATTTCAATGACAATATCAAAAGTTGGCTGTTTTTCTCTTTCTAAAACAGTTTTTTGAGAAGCTCTACGTTTAGCCTCATCATCACCTAAAGTTACAGATTGAATACCACCAACCAAATCAGATAAAGTTGGGTTTTTAATCAAACTTTCTAAACTATTACCGTGAGCAGTTGCAATAAGCATAACACCACGTTCCGCAATCGTTCTAGCAGCTTGTGCTTCTGCTTCTGTACCGATTTCATCAACAACAATAACTTCTGGGGTGTGGTTTTCAACTGCCTCAATCATAATATCTTTCTGATATTCAGGCTGTGGAACTTGCATCCTTCTTGCTGCACCAATAGCTGGGTGAGGAGTATCGCCATCACCAGCAATTTCGTTTGAAGTATCAACAATAACAACACGTTTGCCAAGTTCATCAGCTACAAGACGAGAAATCTCTCTAAGTTTTGTAGTTTTACCAACACCAGGACGACCAAGGAAAAGTATACTTTTACCTTGAGTACAAATATCTTTTATACAAGCAATCGTTCCTGTTACAACCCTACCTATACGACAAGTTAAACCAACTATTTTTCCTTGACGGTTACGGATTGCGCTTATACGGTGCAATGTACCAGGAATACCAGAACGATTATCGTGAGTAAATTCTTGAAGATGAGATGTCACAAAATTAATATCATCTTCGGTAATCATTTCTACACCAAGCTTATCAATTTTACCACCTGCATGACGAATTTCCGCTGGTCTGCCAATATCTAGCACAATCTCAATCACATCTTGTAAACCATCAGTGGTTAAATTGCTAACAACCTTTTGGGGCATAATGTTAAGTAATCGTTCAAGATCATTTTGAAGTTGTAGATTATTTGTCATTCTATATAGGACGCCTTTCTGCTCTCGCATTTGGCTAGGAACTTTTTAAGCTTATCTCCTACCAATATTATAACATATTTTTACATGTCTTTGTGGAGTTTGTCATGATTATTAAGAAATATTAAGACCACTTTAAGTGTCTACAATACCCTTATAATCTAATTCTCAACCTATATAACATTAAAAAAGCGGAGTTTATGGCTCCGCTTTTTTATTCTTTTTTCTCTTTTCTCAGCTCTCTTTAAATTAACGTGAATTACATGCCTGTTTCGTTCTTGTCTTGAACTTTTCTCTGCTCTTCTTTTTCTGTTTCCTTGTCTTTAGCCTCTTGTTTTTTATTTTCTTCTGCTTGTTGCATAACTGCAAATTTTGCTACTAAATCATCATCAGCTAAAATATCATCAATTTCTAATTCATTAGTATCAACGTCATCTATAGCTTCTGCAAATTCTTTTTGAACTCCCAATTCTTGAGCTTCACGCTTATCCATTCGAACATCAACTTTTTCACGGATAAATCTTTTAAGAACATTTAAATCAATATTATTTGACATATCTAAAGCTCCATTTAAACTTACATCTGATATATTAAAGTTATTTTTAATTCTTCAATTTCAGAGATTAAAATTTTCGTTACATAACTTAATATTTAAACAGAAATTTAAACAACACGGCTATTGAAGTCATCTTCTTAGCAAAAATAATTTAATTATGAAGATAACAAAACTTATAACACTTTTAATATGCCTAACTAATCCAGTTTTTGCATTTGATAAAGACGAAAAACATATAATTTCAATCTACGAAAAAATCAACCCTGCCATTGTCTGCGTGGATTCACACGTTTCTGATGGAATTTCTTGTGGAACAGGATGCATAATACACAAAAGTGGAATAATATTAACAAGTGCACATGTAGTTGAAACTGGTGACAACGTAATTGTAACAATGTCAAACGGTCAGGATTATAACGCAAGAGTCCTTAAACGTTTCGGAGATAAAAAAGATATTGCACTATTAAAAATAAATGTGCCAATTGAATTACAAACAGTAAAATTTGGAAATTCTGAAAAAATCAAAGTTGGACAAAAAGTTCTAGCAATTGGAAATCCGTTTGGGTTTAATGGAACTTTAACCCAAGGAATAATTTCTCGAATTGATTATGAAAAAAATCGTATTCAAACAGATGCAGCTATAAACCCTGGTTCATCTGGTGGACCGCTTTTAAATAAAAATGGTGAAATCATAGGAATTAATCAAGCTATCTATAATCCTGATAATAACATTTCAAACATAGGTATAGGTTTTGCTATCCCTATTAACACTATAAAAGAATATCTACAAGAAGAAGCGCATATATAATATTTACATTTGGATAATAGGCATTATAATATTAGTATGCTTAAAAAATTATTAATACTTATTATAATGTTCTTTACTTGTTCAGTTTTTGCATCAGAACTAAAACTCAGAGATTATGACGAATATCAAATCCCTGCAGGTTATCATATTCCAATTTTGTCATTACAAGAATTTTCAACCGCAATTACAGAAGAAGGTGAACTATTAAAATTTATAACTACTAACGATATTTATATTTTCGATAAAAAAATTATTCCTCAAGGTTCAAAACTAACAGGCTACATTGAAAAGAAGAATGAGCCAATACGTGGTACAAACGCTTCAATGAAGGTTTTTCTAAATAAATTATACTTACCAGACGGTTTTGAGATACCAATAAAAGCATATATTTATACAGCTAATGATTGTAAAATTGGTGGTGAACTAACTGAGCCTGATACTTATATAAAAATGCCACACTATCAACGTTGGGCAATGTTTAGAGCAATGGGGACTGTACAGTATGTACCAGGCGATAAAAGAAGAATGGGCGAGCACGTGACGATATCATCTGGCGCAAATCTAACAATTGTACTGACAGCACCAATAAATATGACACATAGCTTAATAAATTGACAAAGTTCGCAGATTTTATAAAATGTTAATATGAGGGAGGTTAGACAATGAAGAAATATATTTTAGCAACACTGGTTGTTTTGTGTGTAACTAGTAATACTGCATTGGCAAATAATAACTATTATTTCCAACCTACACAAGCTCAACCAATTAATAATTCACAATATATTCAACAACCTCTGCAATATGTTCAAAATAATACATTACAAGGCAATGTAACAATGGTGCCAGCTGGAACAACAGTTAACGCAAGACTTATTGCACCTCTTTCATCAGAACACGCAACAACTGGTGAAACTGTAACAATGACTCTTAACGAAGATTTTTATTACGGAAATTGTCTTGTAGCACAAGCAGGAAGCTCAATTTCTGGAACAGTTATAGAAGCATCTAGAGCAAAAAGGGGCGGAATAAATGGCAAACTATGCGTGAGATTTACACGTCTCTACACACCTTATGGAGCTCAAATACCAATTTCTGCTGTAATCAGAACCGATGATAATTCAGGAGTTCTCATTGGCGGTACTAAAATGGATGTAGCAAAAGAATACACTAAAGACTTGGCTGCAGGTTCAGCAGCAGGTGCTTTGTCAGGAGTTGTATTCGGTGCTTTAGCTGGTGGCGATGTGGGAAAAGGCGCTGCATTAGGTACAGCAGTAGGTGCTGGTGGCGGCTTAATCAAATCTATTTGGGACAAAGGCAATAATGTAGAAATCCCTGCCAATGCTTCAGTTGATTTGATATTTTTACAGCCAATAACAGTTAATGCTTCTAATTAAGAAAATTAGCAGTTAGGGGTGTTCAACAGGATAATTTATTTTTATTAATTAAATATTATTCTGTATGTGTAACGTTAGAGAGATGAGAAAAAGTGACATTTATTGAAAATAAAAGTTTTTTACTAGACGAAGATATTATTGATAATGACTCGACTTATACCTTGCCAAAGCTTGTCACAACGAAACCTGAAGCTATTCCAATTGGCGTTTCTGCAACAAGCTCAGGGTTGTTACACGTTCTTGTACCTATTTTAATCTGGCTAATTTCAGTTATTCTTCTGTTAATGGGAATTAACCTCAGTTTATTTAACAAAGTTAAGCCACAACCCAAAAGAGATATTGAATTTGTCTTAGTTGATAAACCTGGCAAGCCTCGTGATCCTAAGACAAAAAACAGATCAGATATGGACTCAAGAAGTGGTGGCATTAATGACCCAAAAAGAAAGGTTTCAATGCCTTCGCCTAAGCCACAGAAACAACAGGCGCCTGCTACAAAACCTGCAACACCAGTAAAAAAAGCTCAACCTGTTGTACAAAAGCAACAGTCTAAGCCAGTAGCTAAGCCTGTTACACAACCAAAACCCGTTGAAAAACCTTCTCCAGCTAAGCCAGCACCTCCAACTGCAAAACCTAGCGCAAGACCAGTTTCTGCTCCTGCTCCAGTAGCAAAACCTTCTACGCCATTTGCAGTTCCAGCGCCAAAAGCTGCGCCTGTTGGAAAAACTTTATCTACAGGACCTATTGGTGGAACATTAGCTCCAACTGGAACATCAAAATCAGGTGCAGTTGGTGGACCTGTAACTAGTTCAGGTGCTTATGCTCCAAGACCATCACTTTCGCCTTCTGTTGGTTCTAGTAGTAGTGGACAATTATCAAGAGGAACTTCAGCAGGCGGAACTGGAAACGTCGGAAACCCTGGTGGTGGCGGTGGCGCACCTGGAATAGATGCACTTAGAGAACCTGATTTTGGTCCATATATGAGAGAATTGCAACGCAGAATTAAGCTTAATTGGGATCCTCCAAAAGGAAATGAAAGCAAAACAGTCGTATTACTATTCAAAATAGCAAAAGATGGTCGTTTACTTTCCTGCAAAGTAAATCGTTCTTCTGGCTTACCTTCAGCTGACCAAGCTGCATTAAAAGCAGTTGAACTTACAGCACCATTTAGACCGTTACCTGCGGATTTTAAAGGACAGAGTATAGATATTCAGTTTACTTTTGACTATAGAGTATTCGGTGCATCAAGATATTAGAGGGTTTTATGAAAAAAATTATATTAACAGCATTAATAGTTTCAGCATTCGGGATAACATTATACATGGACACCCATAACGGCCAGTTGCCTTGGGATGACAACCAGAAAACTCAAGTTAAGTATAATAATTATCAAAAATATAAAAAGGCTAAAAATATACATAATTCAAGACAACATGCTAAAAGAAAATTAAATAATACGAAACGCTATAGTTTTAGTTCAGATTCAAAACAAAATAGCTATAAAAGAGCTACTTTAAATAATAATAATTCATCTGAGGTGTTAAATTATCGCAGAGAGTTGTATAAAGATTTAAGTCAAGCTTGGAATTACGGTAAAGATATCAATTTACCTAGAACACAAGCGCCTGCAATATTATCAATTGAAATTGCTAAAAATGGGACAAAATATGTAGTATTGCGAAGTAGTTCTGGATCTGCAGAATTTGATAAAGCAGCATTAGAATTTTTAAATAAAAATATAGGATTAGTTAAACCTTTACCAAAGAATATTGAAAGCGAGAGATTTCGTGTTTATGTAAAATTAAATAAAAATTCTTTCGGTATGAGTATGGCATATTAATATAAATAAGGGGATAAAATTATGGATTTATTATTACATTCAATCAAACTAGACTGGCCAGTGTTACTACCGATATTGGTTTGTTCAATCTTAACCTTGATGGTAGCAATCGACAGAGCACTATTTTACAAAGCTAATAAACGTAACGTAATTCAATTCATTCCAAGATTGCAAAAAGAATTAGCTGCAAACAACCTAATGGGCGCACAAAATTTAGCAATTCAATGCGGTGGTATTATTGGAGAAGTTACAGAAGAAGCTGTTAGAATCTTTTCAGAACAAAAAAAAGGTTTTGCACGTTCTTTTGATATCGCATCAGCACTTGCTACAAGAAAACTTGAACACAGATTAACAATTCTGGGGACAATCGGCGGTGTTGCACCATTTTTAGGCTTGTTTGGTACAGTTGTAAGAATTCTTTATACATTCCAAGACTTAGCAACTCAAGGTAATCAATCTGCTGCAGTTGCAATGGGCATTGGCTCAGCACTTATTGCAACAGCATTCGGTCTTGGCGTAGCAATTATTGCAGTAGTTTGTTATAACTCTTTCCAATCTACTGTTAGAAGATTTGAAGACGACTTCCAATTAATCAAACTTTTATTCTTAAGCTTTGCAGACTATGATGATGACACAAAAGTTCAATCAAAATCATCAGTAGCATTAGGATAGGGGTAAATAAAGAGGTCTAAAGGCATAAATCAGAGACTAAAGGATAAGTTGAAATGGGTATTAAAACAGGTAAAAAAGCTTTATTTACAGAAATAAACATAACACCGTTGACAGACATCTTCCTAGTGCTGTTAATTATAATGATGGTTGTTGCACCGACTTTTCAATCCGTAGACAACACAATCACTATCCCCGAAGTTAACAGCGGAAATGCCATTGAACAAGGTAAAATTGTTGTTTCTGTAACCAAAGACGGCACAATTTATGTTGAGTCTAAAAAATCTTCTACAGATTCACTTGTTGCTGACTTAGAAGCTGTTAAACCTGCTGACGAAAAAGCGGCGGAGCTTGTTGTGAAAGCTGACGAAAAAGTAAAAAGCTCTGTTATTATGACAATTATGGATGCTGCTCAAGATGCTCATTATAAAAAACTTATTGTTGCAGGAGAGCCTTTAAACAAAAAAGATCAAAAGAAGCTTGAAGAAAATTCTAAAACTGAAACTTCAAATTTAACATCAAACAACACAATAGAAGGAGCTACAACTCCACTACCACAAGAAAATCAATATGAGACTTGGAGTGACTAATGAGAGATAGTTTTAATGAAATAAATATTACACCGTTAACAGACATCTTTTTGGTATTGCTTATCATTATGATGGTAATCGCTCCTATGCTTGACCAACAAGGTCTTAATCTTGCTGTCCCAGAAGTCGTTAATGCAGAACAAATCAAACAAGATTCTAAGATTATGAATATTGTTGTTGATCAAAATAACCAAATCTATTGGAATGAATCTACGTTAGACGTTTCGCAATTAGAAAATTTCTTTAAAGAACACGCAAAGAATTACCCTGACGGGCTTTTAATCCAAGCTGATGATAATTCTGAACACGGCACTATTGTTAAAGTTATGGATAGTGCTAGAAACACAGGTATAACAAGTATTTCATTATCAAGAGGATAATTTTTAATTTTTCATATTTTAATCCTTTTTTGCAACTATTAATATCAACAAAAATTAATAGCAAAAATTATTTTTATGTATTTTATATAGAATATAAGGGATATGAAAGGATATATTATATGAAAATTTTACCAATCAACCAAGTGAGTAACAAATTAAAAACTGTTAAAAATTTTGCTCCATTAGTTGCTGCAACAATAATGACTGTTGGTGTCGCTGCAAACGCAAAAACTAATAATGAAGTTAATGAAAATAAACAAGCAGTCCCAGCAGCACTTGCAATAGCATCAGTTGTTCCATTAGCTGGAAAACGTAAAGAAAATGGAATTGAAATGATTTCAGAAGATTTTATAAAAATTCGTAAAGGTAAATATTTAACAGAAGAAGAAATTCAAGCTTACAAAAATAAATGGAACTTATTAAATGAAAACAATCTAATAACAGAAAACAATAAATATATTGCTCATAATCTTTGCCAAAATACTAATATTGATGAAGTAACCGCATTAAACAGTTTAAAACAGCTTGCAGAGGTTGCTGATGAACGTGGTGGGTTAAATGAATCACCTAAAACAATAGTAAAAAACTGTAATATTATCATTAACTCAGATAAAATTGATAATAAAGACCTTCCAAATGTTTTATCAACAGTTAGAAGTATTATGGGCGAGCACGATATTAATGCTTTCTTAAAAAATGCTGATTTTGTAATTGAAAACATCAAACCTGATTGTTATAAAAACTTTATGGATTATTATAGTAACGAGCGAGAAAAACTAGATCCACGTAATTATAAAGATGAAAAAGTTACAGACGAAATGGTTTCAAAATTTGAAAGTATTAAAAAAGGTCGTTCTGAAGCTCGTAGGTTAGTACACGATCAAGATTGTGTTAAGGCATTTAGCTTCAATAAAACCAATGGTTACTATTGGGGTATTAGAGATGCATTAAAAACTTTTAAATTTGAAATTGAAACTTTTAAAAAACAAGGTTTAGGTGTAAGTGATATCGCTCAAAGACTTAACACAACAGAAGATGGTGTTAATGCTTTAGAATACGTTATTCCAAGTGATTTATATTAATATAAAAAAAATCATAAAATTTAAAAAGCAAGTGTTATAATAACACTTGCTTTTTAGTATTATTCATTATAGAATGTTGCTAATATGAATAGTAAATCGGGTCGGAATTAAAAACCTTACCGATAAATCAAATTAAGGAGATATGAAAAATGACTAGTAAAAAATTCTTATTTACTTCTGAATCAGTTACAGAAGGACACCCTGACAAAGTTTGTGACCAAATTTCAGACGCAATTTTAGACGAATTTCTTACAAAAGATCCAAGCTCACGTGTAGCAGCTGAAACTTTAGCAACAACAGGTATGGTTCTTGTAAGTGGTGAAATCACTTCAAATTGTTATGTAGATATTCCGCAAATCGTTAGAAATACAGTTAGAAACATTGGTTACGAAGGTATCCAAGGCGGTGGTTTTGATTGTGACACATGTTCAGTATTAACAAGTATTGACGAACAATCTTGTGATATCGCTGGCGGTGTAAATAAAGCTTTCGAATCAAGAAGCGAAAATGCTGACACTTCAGTTTCTGAAACAGAAAATATCGGTGCTGGTGACCAAGGTATTATGTTTGGTTATGCTTGTAACGAAACACCTGAATTAATGCCTTTACCAATTAGCTTAGCTCATAAATTAGCTTATAGACTTACTCAAGTAAGAAAAGAAGGTCTTTTAAGCTACTTAAGACCAGACGGAAAATCTCAAGTTTCTGTTGAATACGTTGACGGAAAACCATCAAGAATTGACACAGTTCTTCTTTCAACTCAACACGCAGCAGAAATCAACGGAATTTCTGATAATTCTAAAGTTCAAGAAATTATTTATAATGACCTTAAAAAACACGTTGTTGACTATGTTTTTGAAACAGAATCAATCAAATTAGACTCTGAAACAAAAATTCTTATCAACCCATCTGGTAGATTTGTAGTTGGTGGTCCTCAAGGTGATACAGGTCTTACTGGTAGAAAAATTATCGTTGACACTTACGGTGGATACTCTCGTCACGGTGGCGGAGCTTTCTCTGGAAAAGATCCTACAAAAGTTGACAGATCAGCTGCTTATGCCGCAAGATATGTTGCTAAAAACATTGTTGCTTCAGGTTTAGCTGACAAGTGCGAAATCGAATTAGCTTATGCTATCGGTGTTGCAGAACCTGTTTCAATCTTTGTTGATACATTCGGTACTGGTAGAATTTCTGATGGTGAAATTTCCGCATTAGTTAGCAAACACTTCGACTTAAGACCAGCTGCTATTATCAAAAACTTTGATTTGAGAAACTTACCAGCTAAAAATGGCGGTAAATTCTATCAAAAACTTGCAGCTTATGGTCACCTAGGTAGAACTGATTTATTCGTACCTTGGGAACAATTAGATAAAGTTGAAACTCTAAAATCAGCTTTAACTGCTTGTGCAAGTTGCTAAGAATTAAAGATGATAATAAAAAGCCGCTCTCAATAGAGCGCCTATTTTTATTTAATGTAAATATTTTTTACAATAATAATTACAATTTTGTAAGATTAATATATTATTAATTTAGGAGATTTAGGGAAAGGGGAAGCTCTAATGATTAGTAATAGTAAGAAGATTGAAACTGTTTATCCTGTTCAAAGTGCTTTTTCAAGCGAAGAGGACGCCTTTACAGCACTTTCAACATCAGCTTTACTAGCTAAGAGTGCTGTTCCATATTC
>JAZNBJ010000021.1:0-24220 GCA_045586965.1 Candidatus Gastranaerophilaceae bacterium
AAAGATAAAAAATTCCTGTATTCTAATTTTATAAAAGAAAAATGCAGATTTAGCAGAAAATTATTAAAAGAAATTAAATATATAGCTTTTGAAACAAAAGTTTTGATAAAAAATGTTGCACAGGATGACATTTAGCAATAGGGTGCGTTGTAACGCACTATAAAAAAATAAACGTAGTAGGGTGGAGCTTGCTCCACGAAAAAAATAAAGTTTGGCTTTATTTATTTACTTCTTTTTCTACTAGAGCGCAAATAATGTGTGCAATCATAATATGTGATTCTTGAATAATTGGAGTCATTTCGGAAGGGACTTTAATTGCTACGTCACAATATTCATCCAATTTTGAAGGCTTTTGACCAATAAGACCAATGACTTTTAAGCCCAATTCTTGCGCAGTTTGAGCAGCTTTTACAATATTTTTAGAATTACCAGAAGTTGAAATTGCAATAAAAATATCACCTTTTCTGCCGTGTGCTTGGATTTGTCTTGCAAAAACAATTTCGTGGTCATAATCGTTTCCGATAGATGTCAATATAGAAGTATTTGTTCCTAAAGAAATTGCGCTCAAAGCAGGTCGTTCTATGAGGAATTTTGATACAAATTCAGCTGCGATATGTTGAGCATCTGCTGCAGAACCACCGTTTCCGGCAGTTAAAACTTTGCCGCCGTTTTTATAGCTTTCAATAATTAATTTAGAGGCTTTTTCTATTCTTAAAACTAATTCAGGATTAGATAAAATACTTTCTTTAGCTTTTATTGAGTCAGAAATATAATTTGTAATAAAATCTTTCAAAATAAACTCCCTTTTTTATTTCATTATGTTACATTAAAATGAGTAATTTAACAACATTTTTTGTATAATAAACTTATGGAAAATAAAATCTTAAATTATGCAATAATTCTAGCATCGGGCACGGGCTCAAGATATGGAGCTGATTTACCGAAACAGTTTTCTAAAATCGGTGAAAATACGATTTTAGAATATACTTTATCTGTTTTTGAAAACAATGAAAATATTGATAAAATAATTTTGGTTGTAACTCCTAATTTTATTGATTTTGTGCAAAAAATCGTAGAAAACATGGATTGTAAAAAAGTAGAAAAAATTATTGAAGGTGGAGAGTTAAGAAAAGACAGCTCTTATAACGGAGTTTTTGCAGTTGATGAAAAAGAAGCAAATGTTTTAATCCACGATTGCGCAAGACCTTTTGTAACAGATAGAATTATTAACGATTGTATTAAGGCTTTAAAAAAATATGATGCTGTAAATGTCGCAATTTCTGCTGTTGATACGATTATAGAAGTTGAAAATGGTTTGATTAAATCAACTCCAAATCGTGAAAAACTAATGCAAGTGCAGACTCCACAATGTTTTAAATTATCTTTGATTAAAAAAGCACACGAATTAGCTAAAAACGATACAAAATTTACGGATGATTGCGGATTGATTACAAAAAACAATCTTGCTGATGTTTATGTTGTTCAAGGTGAGATTGAAAATTTTAAAATAACTTACCCAAAAGATTTTTATTTAGCAGAAAAAATCTTACTTGAACGCAAAAAATAATACGTTAAACTGAGCAATAGCCTTTAATAATATGCTATAATTACTCCAATATAGGAGAAAATTATGGAAAAATTAAGAATTGGTCTTATTGGTCTTGGAACAGTTGGTTCAGGTGTTTATAAAAGTATGCAGGAATTTGATAATGTAGAAATTGTCAGAATTGCAGTGCGTGACGTAAACAAACCACGTTCTGTTGAAGTGCCTAGAGAAATGTTAACTAGTGAGCCTTATGATGTTGTAAATGATCCCAATATTGATGTAGTTGTTGAGCTTATGGGTGGTGTTGAGCCAGCTTGGGATTATATAAGAACAGCACTTCAAAATGGAAAACATATTGTAACAGCTAATAAAGAGCTTCTTGCAAAAAAAGGCGAAGAACTATTTAATCTTTCAGAAGAACATAATTGCGTTGTGCTTTATGAAGCTGCGATTGCAGGCGGTATTCCTATTATTATGCCGATTAAGACAATAATGGCAGGTAATAAAATTAGAAGAATACAAGCGATTTTGAACGGCACAACTAACTATATTCTTACAAAAATGGATGCTGACGGCGCAAGCTATGAAGATGTTTTGAAAGAAGCCCAAACTTTAGGTTATGCAGAAGCTGATCCAACAGGTGATGTTGAAGGCTGTGACGCAATGTATAAGATTACAACGCTTGCAACTATTGCGTTTAATTCAAGAACAAAAGTTGAAGATGTCTATAGAGAAGGCATAACAAAAATTAGAAAAGAAGATATGCAACGTGCTAATGAGTTGGGCTATAAAATCAAACTTATTGCATCAGCAAGTATTGATGAAAACAATAATGCAGATGTAAGAGTTCATCCAATGTTAGTTCCAAAAACTCATTCTTTGGCACATATAAACTATGTCACAAATGCAGTTGCAATAAGCGGTCATCCGATTGGAAACATTTTGCTTTCAGGCCCAGGTGCAGGCGAATTCCCAACCGCAAGTTCTGTAATCGGTGATATTTTATCAATAGCAAGAGCTTGGAAAACAACAGATTATCTTCTTCCGATGATGAGATGTCATCACCATTCGATTTCTAACCCTGTAAGGATTGAGGATACTTATAACAAATATTATTTAGCAATAAAAGCACCTAACGCAATCGGTGTTATTGCAAAAATCGGTAAAGCTTGTGCAGATAAAAACATAAGCCTTGCAAGTATTCTTCAAAAAGGTGTTGAATCAGATAATACTGCAGAGATTACAGTTATTACCGAAAAATGTCTTGAAAGAAGTATTAGAGAAGTAATTGCAGAGCTAGATGACTGTGAAGTCATAAGTCTAATTAGGGTAATGGAGAATTAAAATGTACTATCAAGGACTAATAAATAAATACAGAAAATATTTACCAGTGAGTGATACAACTCCTGTTGTAACTCTTAATGAGGGTAATACTCCGCTTATTAAGGCTGATAACTTAGCTAAGAAAATAGGCTTGGAATGTAATATTTATCTAAAATTTGAAGGCTGTAATCCTACAGGAAGCTTTAAAGATCGTGGTATGACAATGGCGGTTACAAAAGCTAAAGAAGAAGGCTCTAACGCAATTATTTGTGCTTCTACTGGTAATACATCAGCGTCAGCTGCAGCTTACGGAGCAAAAGCAGGCCTTAAAACTTATGTGCTTATTCCTGATGGATATATTGCTTTAGGCAAGCTTTCACAAGCAATGATGTATGGTGCTGAAATTATTGCAATTCAAGGTAATTTTGATGAAGCTTTGGAATGTGTTCGTGCGATTTCTGATTCACATCCAATAACTTTAGTAAATTCAGTTAACCCATATAGAATTGAAGGTCAAAAAACAGGTGCGTTTGAAGTTTGTGATGCTCTAGGGAAAGCTCCTGAATACCATTTTATACCTGTTGGAAACGCTGGAAACATAACTGCATACTGGAAGGGTTATAAAGAATATTTTAACGCAGGAATTGTTAAAAACTTACCAAAAATGATGGGATTTGAAGCGGAAGGTGCAGCTGCGATTGTAAGAGGCGAAAGAATTATGAAACCTGAGACTTTGGCAACAGCAATTCGTATCGGTAATCCTGCAAGCTGGAAACAAGCAGAAGCTGCAAGAGATGAAAGCAACGGTAAAATTGGTTGTGTTACTGATAAAAAAATTGTTGAAGCTTATAAAATGTTAGCATCAACAGAAGGCGTGCTTTGCGAACCAGCAAGTGCAGCATCTGTTGCAGGCTTAATTCAAGCTCATTCTCAAGGTCTTGTTGAACAAGGTACTGATATTGTATGTGTTTTAACAGGTAATGGTTTAAAAGATCCAGATAATGCAATAAAATATTCAAACTCAGATGTTAAAAAGACTTCTGCAGAGCTAAGTGAAATTATTAAGGTAATGAAAATATAATTATGCAACGTAAAGATTTTATTGATGTTAAAAGAATTGTAATAAAGCTTGGAACAAATGTACTTCGTAATGATGAAGGTGAAGTTGCTGTATCACGAATTTACTCTTTTATTGAAGATATTTCAAAGCTTGTTAAAAGCGGTAAAGAAGTGATTGTAGTAACAAGCGGTGCAGTTGGTTTAGGTAAAAAGAAGCTTAACCTTGAAACTACTGATGGCGATGGTGTGAAACAAGCTTGTGCAGCTGTTGGTCAAAGTAGGCTGATGTCTTATTATGAAACGGGTTTTGGGACATATGAAATCCCTGTTGCTCAAATTCTTTTGACAGAAGATGATTTTTCAACTCGTCATAGATATTTGAGTCTTAGAACTACTTTAAACAAGCTTCTTGAAATGGGAGTTGTCCCAATTATTAACCAAAACGATACAGTATCGACTATTGAATTGGATGATATTTTAGCTGGCATGCAAGTTAGTTTCTCGGACAATGATAAACTTTCAGCACTTGTATCAAGTGAATTAGACGCTGATTTACTAATTCTTTTATCAGATATTGATGGGCTTTATACGGCAAATCCAAAAGAAGATGCAAATGCAGAATTTATACGAGAAGTAGAATGTGTGAATGACGACATCTTAGGACTTGGCTCAGGAGCTTCTGATGGTGGTCGTGGCGGTATGAAAACTAAGCTCGAAGCTGCAAAATTAGTAACACGTTTTGGCGGTAAAGTTCTAATTGCAAACGGAAAAATTCCTTATATAATAAACAAAATATTCAACGCAGAAGAACTAGGCACAATGTTTATTCCATCTGAAGAAAATTTATCAGGTAAAAAACGTTGGATTGGCTATGCAACAAATGTATTGGGCAAGCTTGTTGTTAATGAAGGTGCTAAATCTGCAATCTTAGAAAAATGCACAAGCCTTTTACCTATTGGAATAGTTGAAGTCGTGAATGATTTTAAACAAGGTGAAGTGGTGTCTATCTGTGATGAAAATGGTCATGAATTTGCTCGTGGAATGGTGAATTATAGCTCTGATGAATGCAGAAAGATAGCTGGTGCTCATTCTGATTCTATTCTCAAAATTTTAGGTTACAAAAACTATGATGCTGTAATAACACGAGACAACATCACAGACTTATAAGAATTTTTGGGAAAATATTATCTAATAAAGTTTAAAAATATTCTTTTAGCTTTTTGGTACCAAGGCGTATTAAGCTCTTCAATCTCTGCAATTTCAACAATTGGGAATTCTTCTGGCATGGTTACTCTTGGATAATTAACACTTGGGTAACCAATAAGCATTGCATAAACTGGCTTGTATCCGTCAGGAATTTTTACAAATTCTGATAGTTTTGGCATAATTTTAAAACAGCTTTGAGCAAATCCGCACCAGCAAGTGCCCAGACCTAAGCTATTTGCGTATAATTCAATGTAGCTTAATGCAATTATTGGGTCAACATTTGCACAAGGAGCTTTGATTGACGACGAAACAACTATCATAGCAGGAGCTTGGCGGAAGATTATATCTTCACCATTTTCAAATGCGGTTTTAAATTTTGCGAATTTGCCTGCATATTTGGAAGTAAATTTATTAGAGATAAGTTTTAAGAGCTTTTCTCTTGTATATTCTTTCAGTTTATCCATTGCAGTTCTTGATTCTACAAAAGAGAAATGTAAACCATTAAAATTACATCCTGTCGGAATATAAGGTAGCATTGATTTTATTTTGTTCCAATCTTCAGTAGAGATTTCGTCCTGTTTGAATTGACGCACGCTTCTTCTTGATTTTATTAGTTTTAATAAATCTTCTGAGTTTCCTAAATTTGAAATTTCTGCATCTTGTGGGTTTCTACCATCAAAAGAAATTGCTCCTGTTGGGCAAATTGCAAAACAATGTTGACAAGAAATGCATCTTTCGTCTCCGCCTTCCGCAACTTGAGCTTTGTTTTCAAACATTTCAAGCGAATAAGTTATACAATCTTTGACGCAACTTTCGCAGCCGATACATTTTTCTTTATCAATATTTACTTTTGGCATAAAAACTCCTATTTTAAAATCTCTTTTGTACATTCTAAAGCAACATCAACTACAAAATCCATATCGCTTTTTTCTATAATTAAAGGCGGATTGAAATAAATTACATCGCCCAACGGACGAAGAATAACTCCTTTTTGGAGAGCCTTTTTATAAATTTGATAACCTGTTCGTTTTGTATAATCCAAAGGCTCTTTTGTGTTTTTATCTTTTACTAACTCAATCGCATTTATTAGTCCAATTGAACGGGCTTCGCCAACATTTTTTAGTGGTAGGAATTTTTCTTTTATCAGTTGGTTAAAATACTTACCCTTTTCGTTAGCTTTTTCTATGATATTCTCATCTTTTAAAATCTTCAAAACTTCTACTGCAGCTGAACAAGCAAGAGGATTTCCTGCGTAAGTGTGCGAGTGCATAAAAGCTTTACCTTTTAGGTAATCATCATAAAACGCATCATAAATTTCTTGTGTAGTGACCGCTATTGCCATTGGCATATATCCACCAGTTAGTCCTTTTGAAAGACACATAATATCGGGACTAATTCCAGCATGGTCGCAAGCAAACATTTTACCTGTTCTGCCGTATCCAGTTGCAATTTCATCTGCAATTAGATGGACATTGTATTTGTCACATAATTCACGCAATTTTTTAAGATAAAGCGGTGGATAAATCTTCATTCCCGCTGAGCCTTGTAACAAAGGCTCTACAATGATTGCAGCAGTTTCATTGCCGTATTTTTCAAACTGTTCTTCTGCTTTACAAAAACACTCACAATTACAATTATCACGGGATTTATTATACGGGCATCTAAAACAATCTGGTGCTTCTATTCTTATAACTTCCATCATTATTGGCTTGTAGAGCTCTGTGTATAAATCTACTCCACCAACTGCTAATGCTGCAAGGGTTTCACCATGGTAAGCATCAGATAGTGCCATAAAACGTTTCTTTTGTGTACTTCCTGTTTGGTAGTGGTATTGAAAGCTCATTTTTAAAGCCATTTCAATAGACGAAGAACCATTGTCTGCAAAATTGAATTTACACAAGCCTTTTGGTAAGACTTTTATAAGCTCTTGGCATAGTGTGATGACTGTTTTGTGCGAAAAATTGGCAAAAATAACATGTTCAAGCTTATCTATTTGAGCTTTGACTGCGTTATTAATGCGTGGATTACAATGACCTAAAAGATTGCACCACCAAGAGCTTATGACATCTTTGTAGCAGTTTCCGTCTATATCGTATAAATTAATTCCTTCACCATGTTCAATGATGATTGGTGGCAAGGTTTCATAATCTTTCATTTGTGAGCACGGATGCCAAATATATTTCAAGTCTTCGTTTTGCCAATTAATCATTCTTTGAATAATCCTTCTAAAAGTATAATGTCTCCAGCGTTGTGCCCTACTGTTGCAACAACATTTACTCCTGTTAAAGCTTCAATTTTTTCTAAGTTATCCCAATGCATAAAATTATCAGATTCATAATTGTTTAAGATAATTCCTTCTATTTCTATACCATTTGATTTTGCATAATCAACAGTTAATAGTGTCGAATTTATAGTTCCTAGACCCGCATCAGCTACGATAATAACACTTAATCCTAATTCCCATATTAAATCTTTTAAAAGGTATTTTTCGTCTTTGTTAATGATTAATGGGCAAGTTATTCCTCCCGCACCTTCAATTAGAAGGTAATCATATTTTTTACAGGCTTGTGAATAATCGTATTTTATTTTTGAAATGTCAATAACTTGATTTGCACGTTTTGCAGCAAGATGAGGAGAAACAGCCTCTTTCCACCAATAACTAACACAATTTTCAGCATCAGCTTCTAAGTCTGCAGTTTGTATAACATAATTAGCATCGCTATCTACGAGTTTACCGCACATTTCTGTAACACCACTAATAACGGGTTTAAAATAACCGCAATTATATCCACATTCTTTCATTTTTTTTACGATAAGCGCGGAGATATAAGTTTTTCCTATATCGGTTCCAGTTGCTGTGATAAATATTTTTTTAGTATTCATGGCTATATTATCTCACAGTCTTTAGCATATATCTAACACAATCTTTTGAATTATGTGATTGTTTGGCTATTTTATAACAATTTTCAACAATTTTGTCATAAGCCTCTTTATCTTCAAGATAGCTTTCAATTTTGAAAATTAGGTCTGAGAAATCCTCATAGAAAGGCATATATCCGTCAAAAAGAGCGAGCTCTTCTCTAAAATCGCTTATTAATAATCTCTTACAAGCTACGGTCTGAAAAGTTCTGTAGTTTAGTGAAGATATTCCTTGAGAATTCATATTGAATACTATTTTGGAATTATTAATCGCACGAGCCATGTCAGGTTCGTTATCAATAAAACCGTGATAGCATAAATCTATGATTTCTGGATATTTTGCTCTTTTTTTTGCATCTTCATAATGTCTTTCGATTGCAAACCAAGCTATTTTTAATTCTGGTAGCTTGAGGACAAGCTCTTCAAAAAAGCTGAGCCTATAATCAGTATCGAGTCTGCCAGCAAACATAATATCAAATTCAGGCTCATTGCCCAAATCCTGATAAATATCAAAGTTTACAAAGTGTGGAAGATAATGTATGTTTTCAAAATTTTCATAGCTTGTTAAAACTTTATCCCAATAAAAAATGTAGTTATCTTTTTCTTCCAAATAAGGTAGCATTTCTTCCCAGTCTGGGCCAGAAGCATTGCTTCTTATATCATCTGAAAAATAGCAGATGCAAGGTATGTTTAGCTTTTTTTCAACCTTAATTCTTAAAGGCGAAAAATCATATCCTACAATTTGATGAAAAGCGTCTTCTAAGATTTCATCCAAATTATTATCAAAAAGTTCGTCGAATACAGTAACATCACAGTCATTCTGGCGGTAGCCATCAATAATGCTGTTTGTTGTAAGCCTGCCCCCTATACTTATTGGTAAAATTGCTAAAATTTTCTTTTTCATGCCACTCCTCAATGTGTATTTTATCATTTTTGTTAACATTTCGCAATAAAAAAGGCAAGTTTTTTGAAGAAGATGTTTTTATAATCATGTAGTAAGTGTAAGGATGTATTATGTTTATTTCAAAAATTAACTTTAATGACCAGCAAAAAAATTATTTATCTTTTAAAGGACTAAATTCAAATATTCTAAAAAACGTTGTTGATTCACGAGTTGTGAAAGAAAAAGGAGCAGATATTGCTAAAACTGCTTTAGTTTCATTAACAGCTTTTGCAGCTTTTTATGGCATTACACCATATAAAGTAAAAGATGCTGTAAAGAATGGTGAACTTGATATGCAGGGGAAAAAAGTTGATGTCGAAGGTGTTAATACAAAAGAATATTTGCAAAGGCTAGAAACATATAAACAAATCCTTGTTACTAAAACAAGTTTTATTCAAGAAAATGGAATAAGTTCAGAGGAGTTTGAGCAAGCTGTTGCTAATGGTGAGCTTGATATGGTTGGTAAGAAAGTTAATCCTGAAGGTGAAAAAACAAAAGCTTATATTCAAAATTTGCAATTGCAAAGACAGTTATATAGACAAACTCATATGCCTAAAACAGCTTTTGGACAACTTATCGGAATTTCAATTCATAGTGTTGAATGGCATATTAACAAAGGCAATATCAATCAAAAAGAAGACGGTACGATAGATTTAACAGATCCTAAAAATAAATTCTTCTTAGATAATTTTAAAAAATTAGAACGTAAACAAGTATACAAATATACACCTGAAAATTATGATAAATTACAAAGAAAATTAGGTGCAATAAAATTGGATTTTTGTTTAGAAAGAGGTTATTTAGTTGCTGATGAAGATGGCTCTATAAATATTGAAAATCCTATAAATAAAGAGTTTCTTGAAAAAGTTGAGAAAAAAGAGATTAGTATTTCCGATTTTTATATGAGTAGACAAGATTTTGCAAGAATGGTTCATCAAAGCGATATTACGTTAAAAAAAGCAATTAATAATGATGAATTGTATGTAGACTCTCGTAACGGAATTGATATTTCTCATCCTAAAAATAAAGCTTATATGGAAAAAGCATTGGCTAATCAAATCGCGCCTGGTAAAAGACGTGAAGTTAGACCTGAGGGTTATGTCTCAAGAAAAGCCGTAGCTAATATGTTGGGCATAAGTGTCGCATCTTTAAGTCGTCACGTTCAAAAAGGTTATTTAATAGAGGATGAAAATGGAATTGATTTGAATAATCCTATAAATAAATATTTCATAGATAATTATGAAAAAGGTGCCCCAAAAGACATGCCAGAAGGCTATGAAGCAGTTGAAGTAGAATTAACAAGTAATAGAATAAAAAAAGCTAATCACGTTGGCAAATATAAGTTTGCAGAAAGATTAGGGATGAGTGCCGCAACATTGGAACATCATATTCAAGCAGGTCATGTTGTCTACACTAAAGACGGTGTTGACTTGACTCATCCTCAGAATGTTCATTTTATGAATAATTATAGACGTGGTGAAGAATATTTAATGCCAGGTCAAGAAAAGGTAGTCAAAGATTCTACTCCAAAAGAGAGAAATTTATCAGTGCAAACTAGCTTTAATCATGTGTTGGTGGGTGAATTGTCTAAGATGATTAAACTCTGCAAAACTGTTATTGGTTTCCATTTTGGTAGAGGAAGATTAGAAAAAACTGAAGATAAAAAAATTGATTTATCAAACCCTTTAAACAGAGAATTTATCGCTAAATATGAAGATGCTGTAATCGAGGCATATAAAAATATGTCTGATGAAGAGCTAGAAGAATGTGTTAAAGACTTAAAATCCCTCTTGAAGAGAAGGATGAGTGAAAATATTTACATGGTAAGTGCAAATTTACTAAGCGAATCTGACGAATTGTATGGCTATTTGAAATATTCTTTAGAGAATATTGTGAACACTTCTGATTTGACTAGCGAACAAAAAGAGTTGCTAACTGAAATGATGGAAGAAATTGTATTAGAGGAACTTACAAGTGATCGTGTTGGTAATGCAATGATGTATGAAAGTTCTGAAAAATTAGATATTTTTGTATATAAAAATCTTCTAAGTGAGATTTTGAAAAGACAAAATGCGCCAGAAGCTGTTGATATTGTAGAAGCAAGTGATGTTGCTGAAATTGCAGAAATAACTGAATCAGCTAAAGCGCCTGAAATCGTTGAAGAAATCGATGTTGCAGAAGAAAAAGAAGTCATTGACGATGACTCTATTGAAAATACAAATAGATTCAATGAGATTTTAAAAGATGTAGAAAAAGACTATGCAAGAGAATTGGAAACTTTTAGAACTGTTATGTCTCAAAAAATTGAGGATTTGACAGATGCATATATGCAATATAAATTTGCATCTGCTTCAAAAGATTATTTTAAGCTTCGTAATTTTAATGATCAAATGATGAAAAAAGGTTTGCCAATTGAAACAGAAGATAAAAATATTCAAATAATGGTGGAAAAAGTATTATCACAAGTTGGATCTCCAAAATTTGAGTTGTCTTATAGCTACAAAAATTGGAAAAAAGAATATATGCCAAAAAATGCTGAAGCAGTAGTCTCTGATATGATTGCTAAATACGGAGAATCATTGATGTCAAAAGTTTGCACAGAAGAAGCTCTAAAAGAATTGCAAAAAACAAATCCTGCAATGGAAATGCAGGATTTGGAAGATATTGTTTGTGAAAAATTTGATTTATAATTTAATCAAAATTTTTAAGGTATCTTTTGATTTGTTAGCTTCAAACGCCTCTATTGCTTTATCTATTGGATAAGTTCCAGAGATAAATGGCGTGAAATCAATTCTATTATTTTTCAGCAATTTTAATGCTGGGCCGAATTGACCGCAACGAGAACCAAGAACGGTTATTTCATTGATTACGATTGGAGCTAAATTTAGTTCTTTGCCAGATGCAACAGTGCTTTTTAAAACTAGAACACCTCTTGGTTTTGTTAAAGCCATTGATGTCTCAAATCCAGATGCTGAACCAGTTGCTTCTACAACAACGTCAAATTGTGTCTGAGTATCAAGCTCATTCAATAATAGTGTTTTAACTCCTTGAGCTCTTGCGATGTCTAATTTATTTTGGTGCTTGCCAACAAGTAAAACATCAAGGTTATGTGCGTTTAGAGTTAAAGCTGTTGTTAGTCCCAATTTGCCGTCGCCTAAAACTAAAATCTTAGAAGTTGGTTCGATATGTAATTGTTCTAAAATTTCGCAAGCAGCAGCAAGTGGTTCTACAAACACGGCTTGTTCGTCAGTAACATTTTGAGGTACTTCAAAAAGAATATTTGTTGGGACTGTTAAATATTCAGCCATACAACCATCTTTTTTCCAAATACCTATTGTGTGTCTGTTTGGACAATGACGATAATTTTTTCTTGCGCACCATTCACAGTTTGGATCATCACATCCCCAGCTTATTTCTGCGACAACTCTTTTGCCAATCCATTTTTTGTCTTCTTCGATTTCGCTATTAACATCTTCAACAACACCTACAAATTCGTGTCCTAAAACTCCGACGTAGCCCATATAACCTTTAGTTATTTCATAATCTGTATTACAAATTCCAGCAAGGGATATCTTTATAAGTGCTTCACCTTTTTGTGGGATAGGTTTTGCATAATTATTATTAAATTTTAGTTCATTATCAAAAACAATAGCTTTCATTGCAACCTCTCTTTCAGTTTAAATTTTAACTCAAAGATATGATGAGAACTAGATTCTGGGTTTAGATGTAAAAAACTTGTTACAATAATTATAAAAATTTTGAAAAAATGTATTATATTTTTGTACTTGATTCCAAAACAACGTTTAATGAAACTGCGTAGGCGGAATCTGCCCCAAGTATGAGGGATTATTATGCGTTTTTAATCCTAATTTGGTTATTTTATCGGAGGTTTGAATGCGTCATTGCTGTTCTTTTCGTGCAGATGATATTTATTTCTTAAAAGAAACTAATCTTTTTACAACAAGGAAGCTATCAATAGGTTTTTGTCCAATTTGTTATAAGCCTATTGCAGAATTATTGCAGATTAGATTTGATGGAAAAACTGAAAAAAAGATTGAAACAGGCTTGAGGGCAAATGATTTAATGTTGAGTTTAAAAGATGACATTTTATATTCTTCAAGAGAATGTAATTATTTGAAATTTAAAGCTAAACCTTTTGGTTGGAAATATGGAGTTAATAAATTAGCTAACATTAAAGGTAAAGAACGTATAAAGCAATATGCGTATGATTTTTATGGCAATAGTGAAGTTGTTAAATTAGTTTAGAAAATATATCCAATATCTTAAATTCTATGGAGAGCGTTTTTTATTGTTTCACCTTTCTCTCTCATACAAAGTATTCGTTTACTTTGTTGTACACACTACTCCTCACGCTCTCCTTTTTTTTAAAAGGGAAATTTATGACAAAGTTAAAAAAAGATGATTTTGATATTAAAACTAAGAAAAAAGAAGTTAATTTAAAACATATTGAATTTTATGATAAAAGTTTGGATGTTTTAAATTTTATTTTAGATGAATTTTCACGAGAGTTATCTCGTGCTGATATAGAGTTTTTAGAAATGCCTAAAAACTCTATATCGACTTTAGATTTTTTGATTTCTTCAATCTCAAAGGTTCAGAAAGGACAGCGTATTGCATTAGGTCTTGATATCGAAGAATTTGAAGATACAAGCCCTCAAATAAACATTATAGAAGGCCTTTGTGAAAATAAAATATAGTTGAAAAAACGCCCATAAAATGATATTCTCTTTTTATAAAAGGAGAGTATATGAAAAAGTTTTTAGTAATCTGCGTACTGTGTTTATTGGTTCAAACAGCTTCTGAGGCAAAAGATTATGTTAAACATCATATTAAAGAGATGAAAAAGTCTCAGCAATATGCAGCTACAAACAGTTATTTTTCTGATGATAAGAATAAAATTGCTAAAACTTTTGAAATAAAAGATCCAAAATTGATTAAATTAGGCGGTTATGAAGAAGTAGCTGCTACTAAATATAAAGCAAAAAAAGTTAAAGATGAAATTGAATACAAGAAAATTGCGAAATATTTAGCATCAAATAAAGTTAATGAATATCATATGCAAGCATATGGCGAAGATTTTTATCACGTTTACCGAATTATGGAAAAGATTATAAGAGCAAATAACCTCGATTTTGTAAATTGGAGATTGAATCTAAGAGCAAATGAATCTTTTAATGCTTATAATTCCTATGTAAATAACGTTACTCTATACACTTCTGCTTACGATACATTTAGAGATAATGATGATGCACTTGCTTTGTTGATAAGTCATGAAATTGCTCATGGATTATTAGGACATCAGAAACGAAAAGCCAAGTATTTTTCAAAAATAGAAAGAGCAAGAAGAGTTGGGCATTATACGTCATATCAAATTGCAATTAAGAGTTATAAAAAAGCTTCTCGTGATATGGAATACACAGCAGATGTTGAAGGTGCTAAGTTAGCGCTTAAAGCAGGGTATGATTTATCAAAAGCAAAAGATTTGCTTTCTTTTATGAATACATTTACAAGTGATGTTGATGAGGTTAACTCTACGCATCCTGATACGGAAAAAAGAATAGAAAATTTTAATGAAAATCGCAAGTATTTTATGGATGAAGAGTGGAAAAAGCAAGGTGAATATAATATTTATAAATCTGAAGTTTTATCTTGTGAAAAGTCTTCTAATAGAAATTCTATTGTAATTAAGGCTGGCGAATCAAAAAACAAATCTGCATATTATCAGCCTGAAGATATGGAGCAACTATATTTGCGACTAGGCTATAAATCTTACCTTAATGGCGAATTTAAAGATGCGGTTAAATATTTTGAAAATTATTTAAAAATAAATAAAGGGAATTATGCTGTTTATTTATACTTATCGTATGCAAGCGAAGGGTTGTATAAAAAAACAGAAAAAGAAAAATATTTAGAGAATGCAAAAATATATGCAGATTACGCTAAAAAAATAGCTCCTGATAATGAGTTTGTTAAAGAGCAAATCTTAGCATTATAATTGTATTTTAAATTTTATCAGGAGGGAATATGATAGAAGTTCTCATCCCGACTCAATCAGAGTTTTGCAAGTATGAAGCTCCGATTAGGTCTTTGTATGAGCAAAATCAAGAAAAAATTTGTGATACAAATTCTTTTGAGTTTATTCGGGACAATACTTTGTTTTATTTGTTTTTGTTAGATAAAAAACCAATTGGCGCAATTTATTATTTCAAAGAAGATGACAAATTATTTTTAAATGGTTTTGCAATAAGAAAGAATTTAGATGCAAATTTATACTGCTTAAGATTATCCACAACTTGGTTTAGCTGTGATATTTATGCCGAAGCACAAAATAGAGCTTCGGCATATTGTTTACTAAAATGTGGATTTAAAAGATTGAGTGATAATATTTTCTGCTTGAGTCAATAAAAAGCATTATTTATTAGCTTCATCTAACATTCTTAAATTCTGCATTTGTTTATCTAGTGTTTTTTGTAATATATCAAAAACTTCTTCAATTCTTGACATTGTAGCTTTATCAATATCTTCTCGGCCTTCTAAAGGGTTAAGAATGTACATAATTTCTTCTTTTTCAAATGGTTTATTTTCTTTTATGCATTCTTCTATATATTTTTGAAACTCTTGAACATAATCTGCAGTTTTTTCATTTAGTTTGTAGAGAGGTAGTTTTCTTAACATCCTAAATTCAAATTTTTCACCATTTTTAGTATATCTAGTATGTGTAATATTGCTTGGGAACTTTTTCTCAAGATTACCGATTTCCATCATATCAAGCAATTCTTCTAAACTCAAAGCGTAGACTTCAGGTTGGTTTGTTGCTTTATACAACGTATCGGCCAAAACTTGTTCTACGCACAAGAATGTGAATAAATTACCAGTGTCTAGTACACTACTTCTTAAAATATTTAATTTAGTACCCATGCCTGATGTAATTTTTCTTGGTTTACAACAATTTTCTTCAATATCATCTAGTCTTGTTGTATCAAAAAATCTTAGTTGATTTCCAACTTCGTAAAACAAAGCATTTAGCATTTCTTGAGGTACAAAGTTGTATTTGCGAATAAGTTTATTAATTATAATATTTATTTTTTCTTCTTTTTTTATGTCATCTATAGTTTTTAATCGAAAATCATACTCTTCACTAACTTCTAAAGGCATATTGAATAGGAATTTTTGCAGAAAAGCAAATTTTGCTTCTGTTGGCATTTTGCTATCCATAGAAATTTTATCTAAACTTTTACCATAACTTTTCATATAATTATTCAATTGCAAAAATGGTTCAGCTGTTGTTTTTACTTTTTTTGAAATTACGTATGAATAAAAATTGTCTATTTTACTAGAAGGTGATTTGTAGTATTTATATAATTCTTCAATTTTTTTATCATTTATTTTATGATTTTTTATTTTAACAATAAAATCTTTACCGATTTTGTTAGAGCTTAAAGTTATTTCATTATAACCTTTATCGATTTGGCTTAATGCGATTTTACAGTCTACTTGTGACATCATATAAACACGAGGATCTTCTGTGCATTCGTATAGAATGTCAGCAGCTGCAGCTTCGATTGATCTATTCATAATTTGAGCCTGCATAGGTTCAAACTTTCTTATTTGCTCGATGTTTAATTCATCATCCAGTGTTAAAGTTTCTCCTTTTAAAGATTTTGTCCAACTAGCAACAATATCTATTGGAAGTAACTCATTTACAGTATTATAAAAATCTTTTATATATTGAACAGGTAAATGTTTATTGTACTCCATACTTTTTTCACTGTAGTTATCAATAAAATCTTTCATATATTCAGGATAAGCGTTGTATTCCTCTTCCGTTAAAACTTCTTTGTGATTTAAAATATAGTTTCTCACATAATTTTCACGTTCAGATTTTGCTAGTAAGATATCTGCTTTTAATTCCTCAAAAGTATCGTTTTTCTTAGCTTCTTTGATTTTTTGGTGGGCTTCGCTAATTGAAGCGCCTAATTTTGCTGAAAATTCAGGATAAGCTGCCCAAAAATCTTTCATGATTTGAGATTGGTAATTATTAAATTCGCTTGTGCCGTAGAGAATGTCAATAGGTTTTTCGACATTTTGTTTTTTTAGATAAAGCGAAAGCTTTATTAAGATCTCAGGGTTGTTGTTCCAAGTATCAAACATCGCAAAACGTAGTTGTTCACTACCAGATTTTAGTCTTGAAATATAATCAATCTGTTCTTCAACAGACATTGCATCCCAATTTTCAGCACGTTTTCTTTGTTGTCTTACAGTGATTTCTCGTCTTTCACTTTCAGTAAGCTGCTCACGTGCGATTGCTAAGTTTTTTTGTAACCACGCCTTAAATAGCTCGTCATCTTTTTTGATACCAGTATCGATATGTTCTTTAGAGTAGAGTCGTTCTTTATGATAAGTTTTTTCTTTATAGGTTTGGTTTTCTTGTTTTTCTTTTATCTCATGTTTTATAGCGATTTCTTTTTTACGCTCATTATAAAGTTTTAGAAGCTCAAGTTCTGCATCTTGGCTTGCTAGAATATCAAGTTTAACATCCTGCGGAATGGAGTTCCACCATTTATCAGTGGCTAAAACAAATTTTATCGCACGAGCAAGTTTTTCATCTTCTGATAATCTTGCCCACGCATCTTGTTGTGCAATAGATAGAATAGTCGCCATTGTATCTGAATAGCCTTCTCTAGTGTATCTAAGAGAAGTCATATACTCTTTTTCTGGCATTTTTATACCTAATGCGTTCAAAGTACTATGTCTTATTGGTTGAGCTTCCGGCTCGCTTTCCCTATAAAAGTTGTAAAAATCAGGATCAACATCTTTTATAAATTCTTCATTAATTTCATCGATAGTTTTGGATTCTAATAGAATTTTTTTTACTAACCAAACGCTTAAGTTTTCATTGTTAACCAAGCTATCTTTATTGAAAAGATCTTTGTATTGTCGATATGTGCTTAGGATACCTCTTGTAGCCTTTGTTTCATCAATATCTTTAACTTCTTGTACTAATTCTTCTTCTGGAAAAGCTAGTTTTAGCCCAGCAACAGTTGTTATACTTGCCAATGCAGAAAAAGCAAGCTTATTTGCTTCAAGTGGTGTTAGCATTTCTTTATCAGGAAGCTGATCAACAAAATTTCGTAGTGTTCGCGGCATTCTACCTTTGTTGACTTCATAAAATCTTTTCAAATTTTTATCAACTCTAGCTTGGAAAGAAATTGTATTATAGTACGGAATACTGCTGTATCCTACACTTCCTGCAGTGTCGTCATTTTTTGAATTAGTAAATTTATTTTCGTGTTTTATTTTGTAATTTTGAATTGATGATATTGGTGAAATTTTCATTTAGATGTCCTCTTTATTTTTTCTATTTATTTTAAACCCCCTAAAAATAAAACTTGCGGTTTAAATATATAAATTTAAATGTTGTTATAAATTAGTTTGAGCTTTTGCTCGGAAAGGAAATTTATGTCATTTGATTACATTGTTGAAAAAGATGATTCTTTAAAAACTTTATCAAAAGAACAAGAAGCAGCTCTTGTCAAAAATATTGTTTCAGAATTTAAAACGTTAAATTCAGAGCGCAGTTCAAATTTGGAAATGGCTTCAAAATTAGCTAATGAAATATTTTTTAAAAACGATTTTAAGTCATTAACAGACAAAACAAAAAAATGGAAAGCTAAGGTTAAAATGTGTAAGACATTTATGTTTTATCAAACATTAAAAGCTTTTATCTGGAGAAATTCATATGCAAATGTTAATTCTATGTTCGATGTATCGGGAGAAAATCACGACTCAAACAATAAGTCAAACAAACAAAAAGCAATGCTTGTGGACATTTTTGAAAAAATGGAATATCAAAAAACCTGTGACAAAGTTATCGATAATGCTTTACTTTTTGGTGAGCTAATTTCTTTTACTGCTTGGAAAAAGAATTATGAAGAATATCGTAGACCAATTTCATTTTTTCAAAATCTTTTTTCCCAAGATTTCATAAAGTTACCTAAAATTTTAGAAGCAATAAAACAAGGTAAAAATTATTGGACAGATTTGAAAAAGATATATGATAACCCGTATGTTTATCCAGTAAATCCTGCAGATTTAGTTTTTGATACTTCACAAGCTGATAATTGGGATTCTTGTCCAAAGATTTATAGAACATATAAAACGCCTTCTGATATCATTAATAACCGTTATTATAATCTTGATGACGAAGCAAAAGAAGATATCTTATCAATGATAACTAATAAAAAAGGTGGAATTGGTACTTCTAACACATCAGACGATGTTGTTAATGGCTCTACAATACAAGTTTTGGAACATTGGGGCGATTTAAGGCTTCCAGATGGAACGCTTTTGAAGAACTGGCATGCAGTTGTTATAGGAGGTAAATATTTAGTTAAATTTGCTAAAAATGAACGTATTATAAATCCGTTTTCTTATGGAGCATTTATTGTTGATCCTCAAACAAAACGAGGCATAAGTCCACTTTATTGTGTTCTTTCATTAGCAATGCTACAAGAAGATTTGTTGAATAGAACTTGCAACTTACAGGCTTTGAATGAAAATCCACCTCTTCTAGCTCCTGAAGGTTTTTTTGATGAAGAAGAAATAGAGCTTTATCCTGGAAAAATTATTGAATATGGTGATAATCTTACTCCTGCTGCAGCTTTTCAACAAATGAATTTCAATCCGACAGTATTCTTGAATGACATTACTTTCTTAAATGATTTGATGGCTGAGGTCTCAGGCATTTTCCCTAACATGGTTGGGGCTGGTGAAACAACTGCTGCTAAAACTGCAACTGAAATTAATACAAAAGCACAAGGTCAGATGACAAGGCTTTCAATGATTGTGGATACAATTAATCAGGATTTTATTTTACCAAATGTTAAAAAAGTTGCGAAGCTTTGTGCTGATTTTAAATCTGGTATTGAGACTGTTTTTGTTAACAAAGAAAATCAGCCAGAAATTATTGAAGTAGATGATGCTGTTCGTCAAGCGGATTATAAGTATACATATTCTGATCGTTCAAATACAACTTTAAAATCAGAACAAGCAGATATGCTTGTGCAAGCTGTTCAGAAGTTTAAAGAGGCCGGTTTGAATGTGAATCTTGAAGAAGTATTTATTTGGTACTTTGAGCAAAAAGGTGTGGAAAATGTAGAAAGATTTTTAACACCAAGTATTCAAGGGCAAATTAATCCAAATGTATTATTGCCGATATATCAAGCATTGGCTGATAAAATGTCAGCATCTAAAGAGGTGAATCAAGATACTTCTGAAGAAAAATCAATGGATAAAAATATGAATTAAAATTTATACCCCCTTATTTATGAAAGGAAAAATTATGGAAGAAAATCAATTTCAAAATGAATTAGAATCTTCAGTTATGCAGGTCGATGAGCCGAGTTCAGTCGATAACTCATCTGTTCAATTAACTGAAGAACTTGAGTCAACATCACAACAGGTCAATGAAGAAGGACAATCTTTAGATCTAGAAGAAACTGAAAAAGACCCTTCTGAAAAATTAATTTTAGGAAAATTCAAAACGATAGAAGATTTGTCTAAAGCATATGAAGAACTTCAAAAACGTCAAGGAAAATCTTCAGAAGAACTCGGAAATTTGCGTAAAGAGATTGCAGGTGTAAATGAAGTGAAAAAGAACTTGGAATTTTTTAATGCAAAGAAAGAAGAGTATCTTGAAACGATTTTGAGGGACAAGGAAAAATATGATTTACCTGAATATTTTCAAGACCCTGCGTTTAAAGAAATATATCAAGAAGCTCTAATGGTATATGGTGCTGAGCTTGATACGGAAAGGATGATTGATTTAATAGAAAAATATGTTTCTGGGCGCATTCAAGCTTATGAAAAAAAGAAAGCTGCTGAAAATGAGACTCAAGGCATTTTAGACTCTATGAATTATTCAAAAAATCCAGTTTCCAAATTTATTCCGCCTAAGAAAAGTTTTGATGAAATGACTCCTCAAGAAGTTGATGAATTGCTAGATAGGCTTATTTAAAGAATGAAAGGAAAAATTATGACATCTACAAAGCAAATGATTGTACAAGCTTTTTCAAAAGCTTTTAACAAGTATTTTTACAACGAGCTAGTTGTTGGTAAACTTGCTCACTCAGAATTAAAACAATCTATTAATAAAGGTGATGAAGTTGATATTACAATGCCTGGTGTTGTTAGACTTTTTGACTATGACGGCGGTGATTTACCAACTCCAGAGGCTGCAACTTTATCTACTTGCAAAGTAAAAATTGATAGAGGTAAAGCTTTTCACTTTGAGCTTTCAGAAATGGAAGAAAAAATGTTGGAAGCTAGAAAAGAAGATCCAGATAATATGGTTAATCTTGCAAAAGATTATACAGAAGATGCAATAAAACAATTTGCAGCATCTGTTGATGCAGCTTATGCAAATCTTTATACCCGTGCAGGTCATTATCTTGATGATAATGGCAGTGCAATATCTTTAACTCCTGAAGTAGCCAAAGATATTTTTGCTTATATGCAAGCTAAATTCCAGAGAGGCGATGGAAAAGGACATACAAACTGGGTTGATGGTTCAATGATTTGTGTGATTCCTCCAGAATATCAATTCTATTTAGGCAAGTTAGATGAATTGAAATACACTGAGTCTGGTAAAAAAGAAATCGCAAAAGGTTATATCGGTAATCTTTGCGGTTGGGAAATCCTTGTTTCAAACAACATTGCTCAACCAGAAGACGGCGTGTTCTATCCTTTATTTGGTGTTAAAGACAAAACACTTGCTGGTGGTATTTCATCAGATTTAAATACAACTTATTACACACCAGAAAAGAATTTCAATACTTGCTACAAAGGCTATGGCTTATATGGTGTTGGTGCGCCTCGTGCTGATATGTTAGGTACTGTAAAAGTTTCAGCTCCTTTGAGAACAAGTATTGCATAGAAAAGATTTAGTTAAAGAAAGGAAATAAAAATGGCTAGAGATATCATTAATGTACAATATCCGACTCTTGAACATACCGAGTCTATTGCAAATATTTGTATTGAAAAAACAGATGTTGTTGTGGAAAATGGTGTGACAATTGAAGAAGCTTTTTCAAACAAAAATAATTCATTATTTATAGTGATTGAAAATACAGCTTCTGAATCATTGCTAACAGTAAAAGCTGGCGATGCTTATCCAAATTCAATGTTAGGAGATATTGTAATTGAATTACCTGCAGGAACTTCTGCTATTCAGTTACAAGATTTATCTCGTTTTGAAAAAGCTGATGGCTCAATCGATTTAGATTTTGCAGAAGGCTTTGTTGGAACAATTTATGCAATTGCTAAATGGGCTGGAGTTCGTCCTGTAGAAGCATAGTAATTTAACCTCTCTACCTCCCCTAATTGGGGAGGATTAGGGGAGGAAAATACTTAAATTTTGAGAGGTAATTATAATGTACAAAATAAAATTTATTCCGACTGGTCATATTTTTGAGCTACCTGAAATTACTGCGAGAGAACTTAAAAAGAATTTCCCTGAAGATTATAAAATACTAGAAAAAAATGGAAAAAAATTTAGAGATGTTGTTAAAAAAAAGAAAATAGAGGACGCTAAATCTATCCGTTCTAAAGTTGTTGAGGTGTGAAATGAAGAATTTGCAACAATTTATGAATGATTTAGGGGCTAGAGAATCTGCAAATAATTATCAGGCTTTTAATAAATATGGTTATGCTGGTAAATATCAAATGGGTGAGATGGCATTGGTTGATTCTGGATACTATAAAAAAGCCTCAAAAAAATACAATAATGATTGGTCTGGAGAGTTTTTAGGAAAAGACGGAGTCTATTCAATTCATGATTTTTTAAAAAGTCCTGTTGCGCAAGAAAATGCGCAAACTATTTATTTAAAAAAACAATGGAAGTATTTGAAAGCTTTTGGTGCACATAAATATCTTGGAGAAATAATCAATGGTATTAAAATTACTGAATCTGGATTGCTAGCAGGTGCTCATTTGAAAGGGGTTGGCTCAGTTCTGAATTATTTGAACTCAAATGGAAATAATGTTGGTAAGGATGCTTTTGGAACTTCGGTTGAAGAATACATAAAGAGATTTGCAGAATATAATGTATCGGAAATTATAAATTAAAAATAAGGAGAAAAAGATGACATTAACACTTTTGGATTTATACAATACAACAGCTTCTCAAGAATGGGCAATGTATGATAACGACGCACTTTCTGATGCTGAATTTGAAGAATCTTTGGTTCTTGCTTTGAATAAATCAATACTTGAGATTCTATCATCTTATGAGTTTCCGTTTAGAGAAAGAACACATTTAATTTTAACAATTCCTAAAATAGAGGCTTATTCAGCGCCAAATGGGTTGATTAAACGTGATAAAAAAGGTAATTATTTAGTTAAGCACAATTCAAAATTATTGAAGTTTCTTGAAAATACAACAGATTTAGAACCGAAAATGGGAACCCCTGAGTATTTTTATTTGAAAAATAACAATGTGGTTTTATATCCGACTCCGATTGAAAAAGGTATTGTGACAATTGATTATTCAACTCTTGCAATTGGTGAAAATGCACAAGGTGAAGAAATTTATTCCCTAAAAAAAGATAGTGATGCTTTAACTGTGCCAATTCACTTGGAAGAATTGATGAAAGATGCAATTATTACAAGAACTATGATAAATACAATAGCGTCAGAAACAGATGAAAACTATTCTGCTTACGCAAAACAAGCTGACAGAGCCTATCGTCTATTAATTAAATATTCAAAGGGGGTGGGGCAAGATAAGTCAGTTAGGTTTTAAGTAGGTAAAAACTCGGATTCTCTAGGTAGTTTAGTAATACAAAATAAAAAGCCCGCAAATGCGGGCAAAAACTTTTGTAAGATGTAAGATAGTTATAAGAGAGTGTATTTTATTGGTATTTCATTAATTATCTTTATTTATACTGCCTCGGTTTGTACATATTTTGCCGTTTTAGCAACGACTCCATAGCAAACCATTGTTAATCTATTATTCAAAGCAAGCATTGTACGGTAATTATTCGCACTAGCATTCATTGACGCGTACATATCATCTACAGAAACCTTTGAGACATATGCATTATCATCGTGATTATCTACTTGTTCTTGTGCATATTTTTCTACTAATAATTTGTCAATAAAATCTCTTGCGCCAATTGCCATAAGCTTGCTCTCCTATTTTTTCT
>JAZNBJ010000022.1:0-33060 GCA_045586965.1 Candidatus Gastranaerophilaceae bacterium
TTTTAGGTAGAATAGTTGCTTATGGCTCAGAAATGGCAACTGATGGTGCATTGAGCGGCATGGTGGAAAATGGGTTTAGAACCGCATACGAAGGCGGTGATGCAAAAGAAGTTCTTGGTGCAAGTATTTCAGGTTTTGGAAATGGTTTAGTTCTTTCACCTGTAATCGGTGGCGGTATGCGTGGAGCTGGTAAAGTTACGAGGATGATTTTTGGCAAATCCCCTGACATTGATGCTCCGACTAGAAGTGGAGCTAATACAAAACAAACTTTACCACCAAACGTAAAATCAACACTTGCAAGTGATGATGATTTAGTTGCAATACATAAAATTGATAAAGAAAACTTTGAAGGCAATTATGCAATAGATGATGATTTTAACGCATATAAAGCTGATCTTGATGAGAGAGGAGTTTCAACTTATTCTCTAAAATCTGATGACGGAAAAGTTATTGGATATTATCAACTTGAGCCGATTGAGAATGGCGAATTGTACATTTATTCAATCGGTGTTCCTCCAGAATTACAAAAAACAAAATCTTCTTATGCAGTTTTGAAAAAAATTCAAGAAGAAATAACAAAAACAGCCAACGAAAAAGGTATTAAAAAAGTTGTGCTTGATGTTGATGCAGATAATAAAGGCTTAGTGAAACTTTACGAAAAATTTGGGTTTAAAATAACAGGCGAGGATAAAGGTTTTGAGGCTGGCTCTGCTTATCACGATTATAGAATGGAAATTGATGTCGAAGAATACTACAAAGCTAAACAAGCAGCAGAATTAAAAGTCAAAGAAAAGCAAGAAACTAAGTCTGTTGCTCACGTAGATATGCCAAAAGCAGACCTACAAAAAGAAGATTTTCTAAATAAATTTATTGATTATGTAACTACCATATTTCCAGAAGATGCCTTTAAAACAATAGAAGAACGTATGGCTTATGTAAATAGTGATGACGCAACAGATAGCTATATGGCTTATCAGAGATGTCCAAAATTATTCTTAGATATGATGGAAAAAGATACAAGCGGTCAATATATTATTGGCACCCAAGAATATTATGACATATTTGGGGATTCGATAGATACTTTATTGCAAATTTCTGATGATGAAATTCCAGATTTATTAAAAAAACACGAATACTCAAAAAATATTTTTAAATATTTAACACAAGGTGATAAATCTAATATAACGCCAAAAACAGTTGAAATTGTACATAAACTAGAATCTCTTGGGTATAATAAAAGCGATAACGTACTAATTGCAAAAAAATTATATGAAAATCCTGATGCAGATTTTTACTTGAAGATTATTGAGAAAGAAAAAGTGTTTGAGCTTGATATCAATAATCCACATAAAGATAGGATTAATAAATATACTGTTGATAATTTGATAAAAGGAACAAAAAACAAAGAACAGAAAGAAATGTTTGAGATAATTTACCAAAATTTTGCTGGTAAAAAAGATGTTAGTACAATGCTTTTTGCTCTATCAGTCTTGGAAGATCCTTCCTTTAAAAAACGTTTCTACAAGATATTAGATTTACCAGAAGAAGCTAAAATAAATGAATTTAACTTTTTATCTTATTTCCAAGGTGAAGCTGCATACAAGAAGGCGCAAAAATATAAACTTTTGGAAAATGAGAATTTATCACTACAGATGATTTATTCTATTGCTACTGAAAAAGATAGCGTTATAGAAACAGGATACAAGCGTGGTCTTTTTAATGAACGTTACGAGAATGTAAGTGATGTAACAGGTCTAATGAGACTATCCGATGAAAGATTTGAGCTATACAAAACACTAAGAGAAAAACATAATCTATCACTTAGTGATGCGAATTTCTTTGTACAGACTGATCTACATGCAATGACCTATAAAAAATTAAAACTCGATGATTTTCCATTCTTGGATTATGAATCTCTACGTAAAATCATTTGGGCTGGCGAAAGTACACATAAGCGTCTACTAGATCATCCTGAGCTTAGAACTGCAAAATTTGTTTCAGGTGAAGAATTATATAATTTAATGCTATTAGGCAATCTCTACTTTAAAGTTACTGAAAGAAATCTTTTAGAAGATAAATATATGAATTTTAGAAAACAACTTGCCGTTTTATATGATGGTGATTTTGATGCACTAAAATCGAGTGGTTACTTAGATAGAATACTTTCTGCATCAGAAGGTACAAAAATAACAGATCCGATTTCAAGAAAATATCTTGATTTCTTCATTTATAGTGACTGTAAGTTTGACCCAAAAGATATTGATGAATTATTCAAATTCCTAACACATAAAGATAGAAAAAGCACTGGCTATGCAAATCCGAACTTGGATGATGTATATGCATTAATTATGAGCGAAATCTATGAATTACGACCAGATTTGATTGAAAAATTTATGTACATACCTAAAAGAGGAGCTGAACAACTAGATGCTAGAACAATTCGTGCTTTAGCGGATTATTCAAGAACATTTAATGACTCAACTTTATTTGATGAATTTATATATTCACCAAAAAGAGCTGAAAATAATATACCACAGCTTACTTTTTCAGATGATTTTGTAAACAGTCTTGCACCTAGCGAATTGTCAAGAGCTGAAAAATTAGTCTATGTAGAAACACGTGGTGGACAACAATTTAATTCTAGTGATATTTTAATACTCACAAAATTACCTGATGAAGAATTCGCTAGAATTGAAAAATACTTTGGTATTCCAGAAAGAAAAGATCTTGATCAATTTAGTGGAAGTGAATTAGCTAGAATTGCACAAAATTCTGGTACAGAATTTTGGGAACATTTTGATAAAATAATTAATGATAAAAGATTTTCTGCTTTACCAGAAGATGTGATTACTTATGTATCTAGTTTAGAACAAAAATCTTTCGATATTCTCTTAAAACTTTTAGACAAATATCCAAATAGTAATATTAATACAATTTTATCTGGTTTCCAAAGATTAGATTATGATAAAGTTGTAAAATTATTTGATGTTTTCGACCAAGTAGCACCTAGTTCTCGTTTGGATAAAATAAGTAAATTGGAAGGAGAAGATTTCCAAAAATTCCTTGGATATTTAGAAAAATACCGTACGAATGCTGCTTATGAGCTTGTGATTGCAAAAACTCCAAATATAGAAAAATTATACGAACAAGCTATTGAAGAAGCTATGCAAAAAAGAAATCAACTAAAAGTTGGTCAAGTCGACTTAACAGATCTTAATATTACAAACTTCTTCCTAGAAAATTCGGTAAATATTATTAAAACTATTGATTTTCTTGGTCTGAATACATTTATGTATTCTTATACTTCAAAATTCTCTGGCATGAAAGATTTTGTAAACGCTATGAATACTTTGGAACAACGAACTTCTCCAGAAGTTCTAGCAAGAATAAAAACTTTATTGACAGACAAGAGTCTTGAGCCACAAGAAAAAATTTCAAAATTAAAAGCTCTCTCAGCATTAATAAGCAGTTGTGCCGAAGAAGATTTTGTAAAATATTTAGATTTGATAAAATCTCATACTCCAACAAAAGAAGATGTACAATTAGCGAAAAAAATATTAGATAATCCAAAAGCTAGATTTGAGGATAAGTTCAGAGCATTTTGTGATGTATTTGGAATTGATAAAAATGATCCAAAAATTATAGCATTCTTTGAAAAACGTGCACAAGTGAACGAAAAAGGTTACAAAATTTTGAATGGCGTAAAAGCACAAGAGATTTCAAAATTGCTTGAGATTGAAGTGTATCGTAAACGTAACTATAAAGCTTGGCAAGATGCTTTAAATAAATCT
Source organism: Candidatus Gastranaerophilaceae bacterium (assembly GCA_045586965.1). Lineage (GTDB taxonomy): Bacteria > Cyanobacteriota > Vampirovibrionia > Gastranaerophilales > Gastranaerophilaceae > CAG-196. Next base: position 3,792 of record JAZNBJ010000022.1, read on the forward strand.
ATATTCAAGAAAATTAATGTTGAATATTCCGAAACGATTGCACAAAAACTAGATCTAACATCTAATAGATTTTTTGATAAAATTCTAACATCAAACAACTCATTTTATAATAATTTGAAACTTTTAGTAAAAGAGTTGGAAAAATATCCAGACAAATCAGTTAGAGAAGTTCTAGATATGATACCTCATAACATTAAGACAAAAAGAATATTTGAAAGATATAACTTAGATTACAATAAATTTGTAGACTTTGATAAGGATTCTTTTGTCGAAGTTATAATCGAAAAAGATATTGTCAAACAACAACAAACAGCGGTTACAAACTTAGAAGCTGATTTTCTTGACCCCGCATTTAAAGCAATTCCTGACGAAGAAAAAGAAAGAATCTTTAAAGCGCTACAAGAAATAAAAGTCGAATTTAAAGAAGTGCAAGAGCCAGTCTATGACGGAAATGGCTACGTAACAGGTGAACATACAACTTCGCATTTCTTTATAGATGGTACCCCTGTTACATTCAACAAATTACCAAAAATTATTTCTACAATTAAAAAAGCAATGAACGGAAGTGAATTTTGGACAAAAACAGCTTCAGATTCAAACCTTGACAGCGCTAGAAAAACTATATATGACCATATTTTTGAGCTTCGAAGTGGTGAAATAAGCGCAACTCAAAAACTTAAGAGTTCAACAGTCTCAACTCTTAAAATTAGAAAAACTGATATGAACGACGTAACACATTCGTTAACTTTAGGCAATGATGCTCATTGTTGCACACGTGCTGGTGGTGGTTGTAATCAATTTGCAGCTCCTAGATACATAATGGATAAATTTATTTCTGCAATAGAAATAATGGATGGAAATATCAGTGTGGGTAACTCAATGTGTTTCTTTGCGGAAGTCAATGGTCAATTAGCTTTTGTAATAGATAATATCGAAGTCACAGCTGGATATCAATATGACGATACTTTGCGAGATGCATTTATGCAGTACGCAAAACAGATGTGTGATGAAATGGGGCTTACTGATATTCCAATTTATGCCGGTCCTAATAGACACAAATTTAAAATGAAATATGAAACTATTAGCGAGCCAGAAGTAAAAATTATAGGCTCTACTGGTGGCGAAAGAACATACATCGACTCCGTTACAGGACAAATAGCTATTGATGAAGAAACGGTGATTGTTCCTGATTTGATGTTTAGAATTCGATAAATTATAATCCCATATTAATTAGCATATTAACAACAAAGCCATGTATGATTTGCAAAAGGATAATAGCAATTACAGGTGATATATCAAGCATACCGCCGATTGGTGGGATTATTCCTCTAAAGATGTTCAAGAACGGATCACAAACAGCACGAACCCAGGTGAAAGGCTTTTGTTCCCAATCAATATTTGGAATCCAAGTTAAAAATATTCTTACTATTATCAAAATGTAATAGAAATAAAATAATTGACTAACTGCTCTCGAAATCATTTTTTAATCCTTTTATCTTGAGACCCCGTATCAAGTACGGGGTGATATTTAAGTTATTCTGGGTTTTATTTTTGTCTATACGTGAGAATTTGCACGTGTATTAGCACATTCGCAATTGTTGTTTTCTGCAGGTATATTTTCTATCATAGTGAATAAAAGTTTTTTCAAATTATCTAAGTTGCTATTGAACACTTTAATAACTTCTGAGTGTGAAACAGGTGGGACATCACCAACAAGACCTGCGTCATAGTCTGTAATTAATGAAATATTAAGCGGACACATATCCATTTCTTTTACTAAATAAGCTTCTGGGAATGCTGTCATATTGATTACTTCCCAACCTTGGTTAGTAAAGAATTTTGATTCCGCTTTTGTAGAAAATCTTGGTCCGTTGATTACAACAACTGTACCTTTGTCGTGAACTGTTATACCTAAATCTTTAGCAGTTTTAACAGCTAAACTTCTTAATTCAGGACAATAAGTTTCAGCTGGTGATGGGTGGTAACAAGTAGGACCTTCGAAGAAAGTTGATTTTCTGCCGTCTGTCCAATCTACGAATTGGTCGCAGATTACAAAATGACCTGGCTCAACGTGTTTTTGTAAACTGCCAGCCGCACAAGGTGAAATAACTCTTTTACAGCCAACCTCTTTCATTGCCCAAACGTTAGCTCTGAAATTTATTTGGTGAGGAAGAATTGAATGGTTTCTAGCGTGACGTGGCATAAAAGCAACTCTGTGTTGTCCGATTTTACCGATAAATAAGCTATCAGAAGGCTTGCCATAAGGAGTGTCAACTTGTACTTCTTTAATATCTTCTAAAAAGCTATAAAAACCTGAACCGCCAAATACGCCGATGTCTGCTAATTTTTCCATTTCAATATTCCCTTTCTTTTTCTACACTTTTTTCTATTCTAGCATGAAAAATGTTTAAAAGGAATGAATGTTATGTTTTATGCTATATCTAACAAAGCATTAATATCAATATCTAAATAATTGGCAATTTCATTAATTTTACCAATTGATAAATTAATAACCCCTGATTCAATTTTTGAAACGTAACTCCAACTAACATCCATTAATTCAGCAAAAGTTTCCTGTGTTAGTCCTTTTCTCAATCTTTCTTGTTGAATATTTTTACCAATTATTTTTAATACATCTTTTTTAAGCATATAGAAATATTACAAAATATTGACATATATGTGTATTCATATATAATTGAATAAGGAATTGTAATATATGCAAAATTTGTCTAATTATAAAAACTTATCTACTGCAATAAGAATGGTTTACTTTTTGTTGGTTGCAAGCAAAACGACAGATAAAAATAACTCATTAAAAGATGCAACATATTTTATTGAGAGTATTTATAAATTGTTAAAGTCAATAACAAATGAACATTAACCTGTGGCTTGGGAGTTCTACCCCAACTATTTTAAATAATGACTATCCTACCGCCCTTGGGGGAGGATAGAATTTGTGATTGAGTTATGCGAAAGCTACAAATTCTTGGAGAGGGCTTTATTTTACAATCCCAAAACCAAGCAAGAAAACGCATACTAAAAATGTAATAGCAACGATTGCAGTAAGTTTGTTCAAACCTTTTTCTGCACTTTTTTGTGAGCTGAACATTTGTGCTGCGTTACCAATCCCCGCAATTCCATCGCCTTTTGGTGAGTGCATAAGGATTAATGTGATTAATAATAATGCTGATATGACTTGTGTAATCCAAACTAGTTTAAGCAAAGTTTTTCTCCTTTATATTTTCGGATAGTTTTATCTTTTTCCTTTGATAAAATGAGCTCTTTTTGAATTAAGCTTGATATTATCAAATGTATACAATCTTGCAGGTCTTTTTGAAGATGATTTAGAAAACTCGTTTAATTCTCTTAAGCCTTCTGTTGTAACAACTTTCTTGCGGAAGTTACGTTTGTCGAGTTTTTTCTCCATAATCATTTCATAAGCTTTTTGCATCTCTGTAAGAGTGAATTTTTCGTTCAACAATTGATATGCAACAGGACACATTTCTAATCTTTCACGTGTTCTTTTTAAAGAATATTGGATAATCTCTTTGTGGTCGAACGCTAAAGGCGGCAAGTCAAAAACTTTGTGCCAAGTAACATCATCTGTTGTTACAACTTCAACATCTTCCGCTCTTATCAATGCAAAATATGCGCAGGTAATAACACGAGAAATTGGGTGTCTTAATGGATCACCGAAAGTGTATAGTTGTTCAAGATAAATGTTTTCAACATTAGTTTTCTCTTTCAAAACTCTCATTGCTGCTTCATCAAGGTTTTCAGACATTCTTACATATCCACCTGGAATAGCCCATTTATCTTTAAACGGTTCATTGTTACGTTTTACCAAAAGTACTTGTAAAGCATCGTCTTTGATTGTCAAAATAACAATGTCGACAGTAATCTCGTGGGTTTTAATTTCGTTAAACATTTTTATCCTCAAACAATGTGTCTTATACCTTACACATCATGAATAATTGTATAACAAACATTTTTTATTTAAATAGTTAAAAAGGATTAAGTGTAAAATTGTTACATTTTTTTGTACTTGTGATGCAGATATTCTACACATCCTATATGTAAAAGTGTCAATGCAACAGAAATGAACCCTAAAATTTTATGAGATTTCGCAACGGGTTTTGTTTTTGTAAATCCACGCATAGCAGTTATGCCAACGGCTACAGCTGCTGCATAGCCAGTGTTTTTGGGATTAAGCAAAGGCTTTCTATTTTGGTTTTCTGCTTTAACTCCTTTATTTACCCCTATTCCTTGAATTTTTGTCATTTTTGATTTTTAAACCTCTTGGAATTTCTGTACAAGTACAATGTATACCACCTTGATAAGTTGTAAGCATTTCGTTTGCAACAAAATTATCGTCGCCTTTTATAAAATATACTTTATTAGGTTTTACGTATTTTGAAATCGAATCTATAAATGATTTTTCAAAACTAAAACCAATTTGTTCTGATAAATATTCTGTTAAACCCAACATAGAATCAATATTTGACTTGTTTGTAATATAAATTATTTCATTTTTTTTATTCTTAAATACATTTGCATTTATGTAATTGCAAAAATGTTGTAAACATTGTTCATTATCGGCACCTTCAAGAATTTGGTAAATTCTTCCTGGTACTGAAATTGGCTTATAACCTGCTCTTCTCAAATCATTACTAATTTCTTCTGCATTAGGTAATTGGTTAGAGTTAATTACCTTTTGAAAATTTAAAATTTTACTACCAAATGTAGTATAGGCATTTCTATATTTTGTACGTTCTTCAGCAGGCAATGTTAAAATAAAATTATGTAATTTCTGAAAGCCATCTTTTAGAACATCTAAAGTTTTTCTATCATCTGCTACTAAAACTCTTTTTTTATCAAGTGGACGTATAAACAAATCTAAATGATAATCCATTTGTGGCAAAATTGTCATTTTATCGCAAGAATACATTGCTAAAATTTCTTCTGGAGCAAATTTTTCTAACTCATTTGCACCTACAATTATTTCATCTACTTTGTCACTCTTTACAATAAAAACATTTCCGCCTGGAATATGAGCATTTTTTTGTTGTTTTAGCAATTCCAATTTTTTAGACTCAAAATCGCTTGTTATTTCACTTTTAGTACGCCCTCTATCATTATTAAATCCCATTTCATCAAAAATATCCCACAAGTTTTGATTAAGCTCTCTTATTTTATCTGTTTCGTGGCTAATTTTTTCTGTAAAATCAAATCTTAATCCAAGTCCATTCTTAATTGCATAAAATTTTTTATCATACTCTAGAGCCAAAAGCTTCTTTTTAACAATTGTCCAAAAATCTTGAGCCCATAGACCAACTGTATTGTCAGAATATTTTGGCAAACCTTCTTTCAATTGTCCATCTCTAATAGTGAAAATTTTAAACCCCTCTTTTTGTCCAATCATATTCATTTCAGAAGCTATATTACGGCAATTAGAACTCATCAAAAATCCTTTGAGAGTTCTTGCATCATAGCCTTTAAAATTAGTTTTTGTTATAGATTGTATTTCCATAATTTGTTATCGTTCTAATAATTGAAGCGAAGTTCTGTTAGTAGCTAGTTCGATTAATGAATTCATTAAAGGGTTTTCACTATAAATAGTGCCTAAATCCGATGTCATATCAAATTTAGTACGTGTTTGCATATCTGGAACCAATGTCCATTTTGAGCTGTCTTTATTAACAGGTCTGTAAATGTCGTCATTAATAACAAGACGTCTACCTTCTTTGCCTGTATGTTTAAATTCTGCATTGAAGATTTCGCCATTGCCTTTGTTATTACTTAGACTTCCACCAACTAACATTCCTTTTGGATCAAAATGGCATTTGAGTATTGTTCTATTTTTATCTTTTGCTTTATCTTTCCAATCTAGTAAAGATATGACATTGTCTTTAATCTCAACTTCAGCACGACCTGTTAAATCTTTAGAAATCATATATGCAAAATCTCTATCGCCAATGGTAATCATTCTTGGCTGCATAATATTAGACCCTTTTGGCAAATTTTTTGTTAAATAAAAAATTTTCTTCATTGCATCATCTGTAAGTTTTGGTCTTCTAAATCCACAAGATTTTGCACTTGTAACTGCACCCCAAAAAGATATCGGAATATCTTTTATTGGTTGATTCTTTTCCTCAAAAACTTGTTTAGAATTATTTTTTGATTGAACAAAAGTAGAATTGATAATGTTGGTTGGTTGGATTGAAAAAATCTTCATTGTTAGCCTTTCAGTTTTTTCGGGTTAGACCCGATTTATAAAATTCAGTGAAAATGGGTTAAGTTTCCACCTACCTTATTTTTTATTTGTTTTTAAATTATATTCGTACTCATTAATATGCGTAAATTTTTCGACAACTTTTCTAAAATTGTCTTTTGTTGTTAAAAGAACAGGCTCTTTTCCAGCTTCTTCAGCATATAAAGAGAACATTCTTTTGCCATCTTTAAATTCTTTTTTTAATGTAATTAAAGTTTCTGGATTACCGAATTTACCAAATCTCTTTATTGCGTGCATAAAACTATCATGTTTTTTTAGAGAAACCATTCCTTTGTCTTTTGGATGTAATAATAAATTTTCAGCTGCTGCACGAAAATCACCAGATACATTTGCTTTAAAACTAGTATTTACATTGTTCACAGGTAGTATGTTCATTTTAACTCCTTTCATATACTCATTTATAAAACACGTAAAAAATAAATTTGCTATTTTTAAACAATAAATATTTTTTTCCTCTTTAATTCTGTTTTTGGTATAATATTTTCAACGAGAATTAAGGAGAAGATATGCAAGAAATGTTAAGAAAAAGCGCAATGGAGCAGTTTAGCGCAATCAAAAATAAAAAAGTTTCGGCTGTTGAATTAACAAAAGCATCTTTAGAAAGAATTAACTCTGTTGATGATAAGCTAGGTGCTTTCAATTCTTTAACAGAAAAAACAGCATTGGAAACTGCAAAAAAAGTTGATGAAAAAGTTGCTGCAGGTGAAGAATTACCTCTTTTAGCAGGTGTTCCTTTAGCATTAAAAGATAATATGAACCTAATTGGTTCTAAAACAACTGCATCAAGCAAAATTTTAGAAAATTTTGTTTCACCATACAACGCAACTGTTACTGAAAAACTTTTGAATAACTTGGTACCGATTGTTGGTAAAGCAAACTTAGACGAATTTGCGATGGGCTCTTCTAACGAAAACTCTGCATTCAAAAAAGTTCACAACCCTTGGAATTTAAATAAAGTCCCAGGAGGTTCCTCAGGTGGTTCCGCTGCAGCAGTTGCATCTTGCGAATCAGCACTTGCATTAGGCTCTGACACGGGCGGAAGTATTCGTCTTCCAGCAAGCTTCTGTGGTATTGTAGGTATGAAACCAACTTATGGTAAAGTATCACGCTACGGCTTGATTGCATTTGCATCATCACTTGACCAAATTGGTCCATTCTCAAGAACAGTAGAAGACTCCGCAGCTTTATTAGAAGTTATTTCTGGTTATGACAAACACGATTCTACATCTTTAAAATTGCCAGTTGAAAATTATAGAGAATCTTTAAACAACGACATCAAAGGTATGAAAATCGGTGTTGTTAAAGAGCTTATGAACGAAGGTCTTTCTCCTGATGTAGCAAAAGCATTACAAAATGCTATTGATACTTATAAATCTTTAGGCGCAGAAATCGTTGAAATTTCATTACCTAACTTAAAACATTCAATTGGTATTTACTATATCTTGGCAACTGCTGAATGTAGCTCAAACTTGGCTAGATTTGATGGCGTAAGATATGGACATAGAACTGACAATGCAGAAAATCTTTTAGACATGTATTGCAGATCAAGAGCTGAAGGTTTTGGTCCTGAAGTTAAACGTAGAATAATGCTTGGTACTTATGCATTGTCATCAGGTTATTATGATGCATACTATAAAAAAGCTCAGCAGATGAGAAGAGTTGTTACAGAAGACTTCTTAAGAGCTTTTGAACAAGTTGATGCTTTAATTTCACCAACTTGTCCTAATACAGCATTTGATTTGGGTGCAAAAGCTAACGATCCTCTTGCAATGTATCTAACTGATATTGCAACAATTTCAGCTAACTTAGCTGGTATTCCTGCAATGAGCATTCCAGCAGGCTTTGATTGTGATGGCATGCCAATCGGCTTACAAATTATGTCACCTCAATTAACAGAAGCTAAATTATTCAATATTGCTTATAAGTTTGAACAGTCTCACGATTATTACAAACAACTAGCAGATATTTAGAACATATTTATAGATAAATAAAAAAAGTCGGTTTTATTAATAAAACCGACTTTTTATTATTGCAAAAATTATTTTATTTTAAAAGCTCATCCGCTAAAGGTGATTCAACACGCCCATTGAGAGTTTTTGATACGCTCTTAATGTTTTCAGCCATTTTATCCATCTCTTTTGTCCATTGGAAATTATCTAAAACATATTTTTCACCTGTCGCAAAATCACCTGATAATTGAACACGAATAATTTCTTCCAGCATCTTCTTAGCAGTTGGAACCATTTTATCAATTTTAACATCCAAAATTCCATCTTTTGAAATCTTAATTGCGCCTTCTTTTATAAAATAGTAGTTTTGCATAACTGAACGTACTCTATGAGCTTGACTCATAGTAGGTTTTGACATCATCATATTATCAACCGCATAAGTTACAATAATCTGATTTCTTTGCTCTGGTGTGTACATTCCTGCTTCTGTTAGTACATCTACCATTGCAAGAGAAATCATGTCAGCTTTATTTTCTTCAATAATTGATTTATACTTGCCTAAACCTTCAGTACCTGATTTTGGGCCAAGTGAGTGACCGTTTTCATGACCTACTGTAAACCAATGATCAGCCTCATCATTATAATATTTATGCAAGCTTGGTTTTAAAGTTGCATCCAAGCGTTTTTGCATTTTTTCTTTTGCATCTTCTGAGGTAATTAAGCGAATTTGTCTGTGATAAACATTTCTTCTTCCACCATCAAGCTTGATGATAGATAATTTATCATCATTTGGTAAGTTTTCTGCCAAAGTTATGCCTGCTCTAAACTCACCAACATCACCAGTTACTGCAACCAAATCAACATCAACCATTGTCTGTTTTGATTCTTTATCTGGTGAAATATTTTGTTCATATTCATCATTAAACGGCATGTTTTGAGCCATTAACGGTAAATAATTTTTAACACCTAAAACTGCTTCTGTACCTTTTTTATTCACTATGCCAACTCTACCGCCCAAGAAGTCTTTTGCAACAGGAATAATATTATGTTTATCCAAAAGCTCTCTTAATTCTTCGTTCTCAAAAACTGTTTCTGTCAATTCATCCGAATAGTTTTCTCTTGTAATTGTGAACTCTAGTGGAGTATCTTGCAAAGTTGCCCATTTCTTATCTGCATACGCATCTAGCATTGGGTCAGCTTTTCTCAATGCTTTTGCTTGAAGTTTTAAAAACTCATTGAAATCTTTGTTAGTAGAAACTTTTGCTGCTTTTTCCAACTCATCTGCCATTATTGCAAAATCTTTTTTGAACTTATCAACATAATCTATTGCAACAAGCTCATCACCTTTTCTTTCTACAACTGAACGCTGATTAAGGATTTTTGCAACTTCTTTTGCTTTACCCCTTTTGAGCATTTTTATTAAAATTGCGTGGAATTCTTCTTTTTCCAAATCTAAAGGATAAACACCTTTACCTGCTCTCATAGAAACACCCTTAGCTAGTTCAATCATATTTGATTCTCTATCTAAAGAACATACGCCCTTTTGCGCATCAAAAAGAATCTTCGTAAGCTTAGCCTTTCTACCACCTTTTTCAATTTCTTTTTCTAAATATTCTTTAAATGGCAAGTTATGAGGGTTATCAAGCTGCATATTTACTTTATCTAAAACAATTGCAGCTTTAACCAAGTGTTTAAGCGCTTTTTTATCACCTTCTTCAAGTGCTAAATATTCAGGAGCATCAACTGCTAACATTTTTTTTGTAGTTAAATAGTCTTTGTGCGTACGTTTTTGCAACTCTTTTAGTGAAAGATTAATTTCATAATCACCTTTTGTTTTAACTGCAACACTATTAATTCTGCTCATTTTATCCAGCTCCTTCATAATTAATTCTTTATCTTCAATCGTCGGTAAATCGGACGAAATTTCTTTTTCGCTAATTCCCCTCAAATTTATATTAAACTTCTTACTTAACGGATTAATATTCATAAAGTTATTATAACACTATCAGTTGCATACTGTAAACTTTTCCCAAAATAAAAAGTTTTACACTTAAAATCAATCATAATATTGATGCACAAGTTTGCTAGTTTCTGTTATAATTTGAATAAAAAGGAGGAGTGGGATATGGAATTAGATAAAATAAGAAAGATTGACCCAGATGTTGCACAACATATAGAAGAAGAATTGGAACGTCAACAATCAACTATTGAGTTGATTGCATCAGAAAACTTTACTTCTGAAGCAGTTATGGCAGCTTGCGGGACAGTTTTGACAAATAAATATGCAGAAGGCAAACCTCATAAACGTTACTATAATGGTTGCGAAGTTGTAGATAAGATTGAGGAATTAGCTCAAAAACGAGCTTGTGAAATTTTTGGAATGGCTCATGCTAACGTTCAGCCACATTCAGGCGCACAAGCAAATATGGCTGTGTTTATGGCAGTACTTAAACACGGTGATAAAGTTTTGGGCATGGATTTATCTAATGGTGGTCACTTAAGCCACGGTTCTCCGGTTAATTTCTCTGGCTTGTTCTTTGATGTAAAAAGCTATGGCGTAGATTCAGAAGGTAATATTGATTACGAAGATGTACGTAAAATGGCACTAGAACATAAACCAAAACTTATAATCTGCGGTGCAAGTGCTTATTCAAAAATTATTGATTTCAAAAAATTTAGAGAAATCGCAGATGAAGTTGGCGCATATTTATTAGCTGATATTGCTCACATTGCAGGACTTATCGCAGGTGGAGAGCACCCTTCTCCAGCGGGTTATGCACATTTTGTTACCACAACAACACACAAAACTTTAAGAGGCCCTCGTGGCGGTATTATTATGTGTGATGAAGAGTTTGCTGCTATGATTGATAAGGCAGTGTTCCCAGGTATTCAAGGTGGGCCTTTAGAACACATTATTGCTGGTAAAGCAGTTGCTCTTAAAGAAGCTTTACAGCCTGAATTTAGAGAATATGCACGCCAAGTTGTAAAAAACGCAAAAGCTTTGGCACAAGGACTTATTGATAACGGAATGGCTCTTGTTGGCGGTATGACTGAAAACCACTTGATGATTCTTGATTTAAGAAACACAGGTAAAACAGGTAAAGACATGGCAAATGTTCTTGAAAGGGTTGGTATTACTGCAAACAAAAATACTGTTCCAAACGATCCTCAAAGTCCATTTGTTACAAGTGGTATCAGATTAGGCACTCCTGCAATGACAACGAGAGGATTCAAAGAAGACGATATGAGAGAAGTTGCAAGAATTATTGCGGAAGCGATTAAAAATTCTGAAAACGAAGCTGTTTTAGAACAATTAAGAGCAGATTCATTAAAACTTTGCAAAGCTCATCCACTTTATTAGAGAGTACATCCCCTCGCCACTTGTGGGAGAGAATGCCTGAAAGGCGGGTGAGGGGTGAAAGAGGTTAAATGATAAAACTTACACAAGCACATATAATAGGCGCATTTATTTCCTACTTGTTAGGAGTATTTATTGTGCCATTTGTAATCGATTGGTCTCAAAAAGAAGGTTTAGTTGACCAACCTAATGAAAGAAAAATCCACAAAGCACCAATTTCAAGACTCGGCGGAATTGCAATTTGGCTAAGCACGATGTTAACTTTCTTGTTTTTGGTAATGCTTAGTTATTATCCATATGGAAGTTTGCTTTCAGGGATTCTACTAGGTGGCTCTTTAATGTTTTTATTAGGTTTGATTGATGATATTTATAACTTGAATGCTAAATTTAAGCTTGTTATTCAACTATCAATCGCAACAATAGTCTATCTTTTGGGGGTTAAAATTGATACAATATTTAACCCTTTCGGTGGCGCAATAAATTTAGGGTTTTTCTCATATCCAATTACTGTTCTATGGATTGTTGGTGTATCTAATGCCGTTAATTTTATCGATGGTGTGGATGGACTTGCAGGGTCTGTAATTACAGTAAATTCAGTTGCGTTAGCACTTGTTGCAGTAGCAATGACACCAGCTCAGCCAATCACAGCTTTGATTGCATTTATTTTAGCTGGCTCAATGTTAGCATTTTTGACTTTCAATTTCAATCCGGCAAAAATCTTTATGGGTGATTCAGGAGCTTTGTTCTCAGGATTTTTACTTGCAACATTATCAATTGCAGGTGTGATGAAAGGGGCAACTTTAGCAATCTTATTGCCATTTTTGGTTTTGGCAGTGCCGATTATGGATATAACTTATTCAAGTCTAAGACGTATAATGAAAGGTACTTCACCTTTTGTAGCTGATGCTGAACATATTCATCATAAGCTTTTAAAAGCAGGTTTTTCACAAAAAATAACTGTTGCAATTCTTACATCTGTTGCAATAGTTGGCGGTGCGATAGCTACGTACTTTACAGGAGCTTTGAAGCACTATTTTATCTATATTGCGATATTATTATTCATTATGATTTTATTGAGTGTAATAAGTGTTTTAACAAAACCTGAGGAAAAGAAAGAAGATTAATAAGCAATCGGGGCGAGGTTAAAAACCTCGCCCCGATTGTTTTCACTAACCTTTCCTTCACACTAAGAATCACCCAGATATTTGTAGTCTAAAAGACTTGATTCATCTGAGCTGACATCATAATACATTGACATACTGCTTAGTAAACGATTTCTATCAGCAGTTTTTTGTTTTTGAAAATCCGACTCCACTCCATAAGCTTGGATTTCTTGATTTGTAACCTTCCCATCCTTATTTTTATCTATTTCGTCAAAATGACTAAGAACAGTATCTTGCAAAGAAGTTGTCATGCCAGAAGATGCGCCTAAAGCAATAATTTGCTCTCTTGTAAGTCCTTGTCTTGCCATTTGTGACATAATATTTTGGATTTCATCTGCAGAAATTTTTCCATCACTATTTTGGTCAAAACTAGAGAAATTTCCTGATATATAAGATGCAAATGAATTATTATAAATATTATTATTTAAAGTATTAGAATTAGTAAGTGCTTTATTTATATTTTCTAATGTTATATCATCGCCATATTGGCTTGAAAGTTGAGTAAAAATATTAGTTAAACCTGCACTTGCATTTGCAAATATAGATGTTCCGTCTAAACGTTTGCTCATATTTACTCTCCTTATTGAGATTGTACTTGTACAGTATTAATTTTAATTATTTTTTCAAAAAAGTCAAATTAAAACGGTGTTTTTCCTCGAAAAACGCCGTCCAAGTTTTATTTTTTTTAAGATTTTCCACAACAATTTTTGAATTTTTTACCACTTCCGCAAGGACAAGGCTCATTTCTGCCAACTTTTGTATCTGCAGGAACTGCTGATTCAGGTTTTGGTGCAGATATGATATCAAAAACCTGTGAAAATGCATTTGAGCAATAAAGAACTGTCGCAGATGAATAAAGAGTGTTTTCTAAATATTCTGATTTGTATTCTTTAATTAATTCATCAAATGTGTATTCTTTTTCCAAATTCTTGTTAATAATTTCCATAAAATTTTTGTATTTATCAGAGACTCTTTTTAACACAGAGTCTGGAATTGTGTTGTTTGTTAGGAAATATTCAATACAATCTTTTGCATTTTCGACATCTTTTCCTTCGAAAATTTGTGTAAATGTTTCATAGAAAGGTATTGCATATAACCCCTTATCTTTGTCAAAAATTACTGCCACGTCATAAGTTTCAGAGTGAGAGCCAAAACCACCAAGAGAATTTTCAAGAAAGTTTGAATAATTATTATCTAGCTCTTTTACGTGGAAGAATTTTGGAGTTTCAAGATTTGAACCTTTATCAGAAAGATCTATTTCTTCTCCATCATTAAATGCGCCAATAATTTCATCAGCATAATTATTTGTTGTCAAAATAATATCTTTATCAAAAGTTTTAATAAATTTTTCATACATTTCTGCTACAACAGCTTTGATTTCTGCTTCTTTTTCAGAGTTATCTAAATAAAGAAGCTTTGGATCTTGAACAAGCTTCATAACTGCATATCTCATAGCTTCGTCTTTTTGTGAATGAGAAAGCACATTTGTAATTTCAATTACATAGTATTCATTATCAGATTCAAAAATACGTGCAACAATATATTGTCCAGCGTAAACGCCTCTAAAATTTGTCATTTTTGTAAGAGATAAAACAGTATAAACTTTCTCATTAATCAAGTTTCTTAATTCAAAACCATTTTTCAAAATTCTTTTAATTTCATATATAGAAGCTTGAGATTTAATCAAGCTTTTTGCAATTTCTTTGTTTGAAGCTGTTTCATAATACATCTCCAAAATAGATTTATTATCTATATTACGCTCAAAAATATATGGAAGGAAAATCTTTTCCATTTGGTTTAAAGAAATATTCCTTGCACCAATGGTTGATAAATATTCATTAAAATCTTCCTGCACAATTTCATTTGATTGTGTAAACTCAAAAACTTCTTTAATAACTTCATTAATTTCACTAATTTTTTCGATAACTGCCATAATATCCCTTCTTATTTGTATTTCTATAATAAAAGGATACTAAAAGCATACTATTTTGGCAATCATTCAGTTGGAGGGATAATTTTTATCTGCCAAAAACTGGAGGTGGTTGGATATAAAGCGGCTTAAGCTTACGCCAATCAGCATCAGTTCCATTTTCAAGCTTTTCTAAAGCAATTTTAGCTAAAATTTCGCCAAGTTTGTATTCATTTTGCTGATATGAAACTATATCAGAAGTGAATTCTTTAAATCTATTAAATAAGCTGTCATCAGTAATCAGTTTGCGATTTTTAACGATTACATCAACTTTTTCTAAATCTACTGCACCTAAGATTTCACTATCAAATACATAAGCTTTGTTTTTTCTTGCATCAAGTGCGACCAAATCGTTTCCGCCTAAGATTCTTGATAAAATTTCAAGAGAAGAAACTCCCACAACTTTTATATCAAGTTGTTGACCCAACATTCTTGCAACCGTAGTACAAGCTCTTATACCTGTAAAACTTCCAGGGCCAATGTCTGTAACTATGCAATCTAATTCATTTGGAGTTAAATTATTAGCTTTTAGCATTTCAACGATTGTAGAAATTAAATATGCAGAATGATAATTCTTACCTTCTGATAAAATTATTTTGTTTTGGAACTCTACTCCGTTATAAAGAGTTACATAAGTCTTGTCTAAACAAGTATCAAAAGCTAACATATTCATTGTTTTAGCCCCTCTATAACGTAGCTGTTTTTATCGCCAACTGACTTAAATTCATAATTTCTTGAATCATCGTCATCATAAGTCACATTTATTTCAATTCTTTCAAATGGTAATTCGCCTTGTGAAAACTCTGCCCATTCAACAAATGTTATTTTTTTACCTTCTGAATACTCTCTCAATTCTTCTGTAATTGTTGAAATTCCTGTATGTTCAAGTCTATATAAATCAAAATGATAAACAGGAATTGACGCACTGTGATATTCATTTAGAATAACAAAACTTGGAGAAGTTACTTTTTCTTTAACACCTAAAGCTTCAGCTGTAAGCCTAACTAAAGCAGTTTTCCCAGCACCAATATCACCAAAAAGGTTCACAAAACAACCTTTTTCTTGTACTAAACTAGCAAACTTTTGTGCAAGTTTTTTTGTATCTTCTAAAGTTTCACATTTGATAACGAATTTTTCCATAAAATTATTGTAACACATAGATATTTAAGTTTTGTAAAAAAATAATCTTTAACTAGCAAAAAGTTAAAGAAAAACGGTTTGATATAAATGAATTTAGAAAGGTAGGTTAGTATATGTTTTCCATTTTACCTATTAGTGTCAATTTTAGACAAGGCGCAAAATCTGTTGTTAGCCGTACAGGAGGCTCACCTTCAACAAGTTGTACCCAACCACCTTCAGTGGTTACACGTGGCGAAGATATTACTAATAAATTTTCACAACGTGAAATAAAAAATATTTTAAAAAAGCTCGGTACTTATCAAGAACCAGAAAGAAAAATACTTTCTGAATACTATAGCGTAACTTATTATAATGATACGAAATCTTTTGTTATACACGATACTTGTAGAACAAATAATACTACTTCTATTAATGAAAGCGGAGTTGTTTATCATCGTGGTAGTTGGCATAAGGATAAAGTAAAAGATAAAAATAAAGCTGGTTTAATGGATGGCACAGCGGTTTATCAATACATGAAATCAAAAATGAAAGGCAATATTTAGTTTTTTATTAAACTTGCAGTATAATAAAAGCTTATCCTATATACTTCTCACTTGATTTCTGCCGTTCTTTTTAGCATCATAAAGCGCTTGGTCAGCTCTCTCAAATAATGCCTCTCCAGATTCTGCAAAATCAAACTCAGCCAATCCCATGCTAATGGTAACGTTTATATTTTTTGCATTTTCGTTATCTTGGTTGATTGGAATAGATGCAACTTCAACAGCTTTTCTAAGTCTTTCACCAACAATTTTTGCTTCTTCAAGTTTTGTGAAAGGTAGTAAAACCGCAAATTCTTCTCCACCATATCTTGAAGGGATGTCAGATTCTCTTAAATGCTCTTTAATAATTCCAGCAACAGTTCTTAAGACTTCATCACCAGCAGCATGGCCGTGAGTATCATTTACTGACTTAAAGAAATCAATATCAATCATCATTGCGCAAAGTGGATTATTTTGACGTTTTGCAATAGCAATTTCTTGGCTCAAACGTGTTTCAAACTGGCGTCTATTGTTCAAATTAGTCAATGCATCTAAAGTTGCGTACTGAAGTATTGTTGAATATGTATTTGCCCTGTTAATCGTAGCTGCTGCTTGGCGAGTAAGCTGTTCTAAATAATCAATATCACGTTTAGAGAGCTTTTCAATCATACTTCTTGCAACAATACAGCCTGTAATTTCATCTTCAGTAAACAGAGGAAATGCGCCAATTTTATCGTCATTTGTAAGCACATAGCCATAATCTTTATCTAAAGTTTTTAAAGTGTCAAAAACCCTTTCGTCATTACAAGATTTTGGCCAAACGAGTTTAAATTCCTCATCCTGTTTCAAGAAAACATAAATCAAATGATCAGAAATAAATCTATCAAGCATTTCTCCAATAAGTGGAACGATATAATTGATTTCATATTGAGTTTCAATAAGCTTTGCAATGTTTTTCATTGAATCATGAAACTCAACGTTTACTTGCGATTGTTCATTAAGAACGATATTCTGCAGTTTTAATGAAATTTGTGCTCCAAAAATCTTCATCAAAAATAAAAAGCTCATATCAACAAAAGTATTTTCATTAAAATCTAATTCAATAACACCAAAAACCATTCCATTTTTGACAATTGGCATAAAAATAGACTCAATTTTAATACTTATCTCGCCAATGGTTTGAGGCAACTTATACGCTTTTGAATTAAGTACAAAATCGTAGCCGTGAATATTTTCGTATGCATAATAAATTTGGCTTTTAGTTTTTTCTTCAAGCACTTCATCAATTATGCACCAATTTTTAGCATAATCTCTGAGTGTTGATGTATTTGGATCAAAAACAAATATATTCAAATCATTTAATTCAATAAAAGAATTTAAAACATTTCTGAGTTCGTTAACCAAATCTGAGGAGTCTAATTCTCGAGTTAAAACATCAGCAGTTTTTACTAAAAAATGAAGTTTTTTGCTATCCATTAGTATTCCTCATCTTTACTAAAATAACCATATCCTGCACAAGTTTTGAAGTTATTATACATAGCTTTTTCAAAATCATCATCTGCAACAATTCTGCCGTTAACATAAGTATAATTTAGACTTCCAACAGGTTCTTCACCAATTTTTTCTGTATAATACGCATCACTTGTAATAAATCTTCTTGTCACTTCATTTAAAAGATTAAATATATAAGCAGTCTGAACCTCTGAAGATTTAGGGTTTTCTGATATTAATAAGGCCGCTTTTTGTAACTCTGAAATCGAATCTCTATTGCGATTTATTCTTCTCAAAAGTACTGCTAAATTATAGTGACCTTCAAAATTCATTGGCTCAATTTCTATAGCCTTGCAATAATCTCTACCTGCAGCTTTATAATCACCTCTTAAGTGATGAACAACACCACGGTTGTAGTATGTATCATGATGATTTTTTAAGAATTTCAAAGCTTCTGTATATGCTTTTACAGATTCACCTAGAAATATATATACTAAATGTTGTTTTTCTGTTGGTAAATAAAGAGCTTTTTGACGAAATGCAACACCCTTATTAAAATACGCAAGGCCCCTATTACCTTTTATGCTTTTAACATTTGAAAATACAAACGGAATCCATAATTTCATCAATTTTATTTGTGTAATTGTATCAAATTGTTTAATAGCTTCGTCAAAAAGTCCTAAATCTTCAGAATAAACAATACCTAAATTCATTCTTGCCATAACAAATTTAGGATTAGCTTCGATTGCACGTTCATATGCATTAACAGCAGAATAATAATCTTCGTGCACTGCATAAATATTGCCTAAATTAAACCAAGCTTCATAATGTTTTGGGTATAATTCCAAGCCTTTATGATAAAATTCTAAAGTTTTGGCCATATTATCAGATGAATATGCAACATCACCTTTGTAAATATAATAGACACCTTTTGCATTACGGTATTTTTCTTTTACCCAATCTTGGTAATACCAACCGAGTGCTGCAAGTGCTAAAATAAATAATAATGGAAATATTTTTTTAATAAATCTTATCATATTCCTAAATTATACCATAATTTGGGATGAAAAACATTACTGCTAATCTTCTTTAAAAACATCTTCGTAACGTTCAATTTTCTCTTCATCTTCTTCAAAATCTTCATCTTTTTTAAATGGGGATATCGATTTTTTGTGTTTTTTAGCGTTTAAAACAGATGCGACATTATTCATCGCTAAAGAATTTAATGTGGCTCTAAGTAATGCGCTTCGATCAACGTAGGGTTGTTCATACATTCCATATTCATCTTCACCTTCCGCAGGTGGAAGATACATTGCTTCTGAACCATATTTATCTTGGCTCATTTTTGCAGCAGTACCAGATGGATCGCCACTTTTGAAATTGAACGAACCGCCGATTCCATAAAAACCTGCTGACCTATTATCTACCACTTTTAGACCTCATGAAGGAATATTTAACCTATTAACAATACCCTCATAATGTAATATAACCCCTAAAATTATTTTTTGCTATTTTATTGCAAAAATTTACAAAACTTAATCTTCTATTATACTAACCCCAGTAGATATAAATTTTAAATTATTTATAAATTGATAGCTTTCATCCAAAACAGATGTAAGGAGATTTTCTAATAAGAAATATGTTGGCCCAGAACCAGACATAATCGCTCTCGGATAAACTTGTTTAATCATTTGCAATTCAGCATAATCATCAAACACAGCGTTTTCTAAATCATTATACAAAAATGGAGTTATGTCTTCTTGAAGTCTCATTGCTTCTAATACTTTTTCTGTCATATTATTTTGCAATTTGAATTTCTTAAGAGCATATTTTTCATAAGCCTCTTTAGCTGAAATTCCAAGATTTTTTGGCTTAATTAATGTAACATTAGATTTTATAGTTGGCAAACTCTGAGTAACTTCTCCTCTAGAGGTTGCTAACGTGCATCCTCCATTTAAACAAACATTTAAATCAGAGCCCAGCTGCGCACATAAATTATTCAAATCTGAGTGATGAAATGCTCTAAATATATGATTAAGCCCCAATAATGTACCCGCAGCATCTGTACTACCACCAGCAAGACCTGCTGCTATTGGAATATTTTTTTCTATATAAATTTCGATTAATACATTGTTTAATTTCGCAGATTTTATATATAATTCAGCAGCTTTATAAGCTATATTATTCTCATCATAAGGAATTTCCATGCTATTCCCTCTTAGAGAAATCTCATTTTTATCCGAAGAAAAAACTTTAATCGTTAAATAATCATACAAATTAATAAGTTGCATGATACTTTTTATATTATGAAATCCATCTTCTCGGCGATTTAGAACTTCAAGCGTAAGATTAATTTTTGCAGGACATTTAACTTTTACTGTTTTATTCATAATCTGATTATAACACGTAAAAAATCATTCTAAAGGATTACTTCTTGAGTAGATTAAAAAAGGCTAAAACATAGGTTATTATAAAGGTGTAAGTCGGGTGCAGCTGGTGTATTGTCGTAATCGACAGAAAAATATGAAAAGGCATTGTGTGTGTGTTCGGCTTACTTCCCTAAAAAAGTCTCTTGTCTTCGCAAAACGATAGACGTTTACATATCTATTTACCAACTCTTCTTGTTTCTCTTCCAAGAAGAGTTTTCTGTAGGGGTCGAGAACGTGTGCCTAAAGAGGCGGTTCGACTCCAAAGAAGAAAAAGAACCTCAAAAGAGATTCTTTTTATTGGCCCTGGAGACTCTGCCGAACGAAAGGCAACTAAATGTTGCGTTTCGTGAGAGGTAAGAACCCCGAGCTTGCGAAGCAAGTTTGCAGTTCGACTCCAAAGAAGAAAAAGAACCTCAAAAGAGATTCTTTTTATTGGCCCTGGAGGGAGTCGAACCCACGGCAGACAAGGTTTAGGAAACCTCCGCTCTATCCTACTGAGCTACAGAGCCATTATCGTATTCTATTTTAACATAAAAACAAATAGGGCGGTGCAAATGCACCGCCCTATTTGTTTATTATTCTTCAAACCTTATACTGTTGCAGGTTTCTTTTGTTGGCTTGCACCTGGAATAGCTTGCCAGTTTGCTGCCATAATTTTCTTGAATGATTTTAAAGCTGTATCTTCTAATTCACCTAACTCTTCAGCTTCCATAATTAATTCTCTTAATGGAAGTAAAGCTCTTTGGTCTCTTAGAACACCTAATGCAGCTGCTGCACCAGCTCTTACTAAATCATTTTCAGAACGGTTCTTCATAACATCAATTAACGCTGGAACTGCTTTAGTATCATTTAATTTACCTAAAGATGTTACAGCGTAAATTCTAACGTTAACCCATTCGTCATATAACATATTAATAATTTTATCAACACATTTTTTGTTACCGATTTCACCTAATGCACGAGTTGCATCACAACGTACGTTAACTTTTTCGTGGTCTAATGATGCCATTAAAGCATCAGTTGCAACATCACCAATTTCAATAAGTGCATCTGTTGCAGTAATACAAACTTGTGAATTTTCGTCGTTTAAAGCTTCTACTAATGGCTCAACAACAATTTTGCCACCTAAACGACCTAATGCACGAGCTGCACGAACTCTTACGTCTACGTTTCTGTCTTCACGTAAAGATTCGATTAAATGCTCAGTAGCTTTGCAATCGCCCAATTCGCCTAAAGCTCTAGCAGCATATAAACGAACTGAACCGTTTTTATCGTTTTTCAAAACGTCAATTAAAGGCTCAACTGCTTTAGAATCACCCATTTCTCCTAAAACACGAGCAGCGTTGTATCTAACTTTTTCTGAACCACTTGTCATTAAATCATTGATAAGTTCTTGGAAAGTTTTTTTAACTTGTTTCTTTTTACCGCTTACAGTAATTGCCATACTACGTAACCTCCGATTAGCAAATATACTTATTTCATTTCTACACGTTTATATAAAGTACTAAAATTTTTAAAAATTGCCTTTTTTCTCTTAATTTGTTTACGTTTTGTTACAATTGATTTTAAATGTATTAATTACACTTAATCAGTAATAGCTAGTATATCATATTTTCTCACAGAATGTACCGCTCTATCAGATATTTTTACAAAATTTAAAACTAATATTTAGACATTTATTACCAAATCCCTGACGCCACAAGTATAGTAACCCTTAATAAAACTTAACGTTTACTACTACCTAGGGATAGTAATAACAAATTCGCTTCCCTTATTTATTTTCGAATTTACTTCAATTTTTCCATTATGTTTTTCGATGATTTTTTGTGATATAGCAAGCCCCAAGCCAGTTCCAACCCCAACGCCTTTTGTCGTATAACCGGCAAAGAAAATTTTCTCAGGCTCTTTTATTCCACAGCCCGAGTCTTTAATTTTAACAACAAGTTCTTTTTCATTACAATTTGTGTCAATAGTGATAGAACCTTGGTTTTCTATCGCCTGCGTTGCGTTTACAAGGATATTCATAAATACTTGATTAAGCATATTTGGATAACATTTTATTGGTGGAATTTCACTGTAATTTTTCACAATTTCAATTCTGTTTTTGGTTTCATGCCTTATTAAATCGAGAGTCAAATCTATTTCTTTATTAATATCAGCTTCTTGGAGCTCTGCTTCATCTAGTCTTACAAATTTTCTTAAGGAGACTACAAGTCGATTGATACGTGCAATCGCTTCTTTGTCTATTTCATTAATTTCTTTTAGCAATTCACTTGTATTTTCATTCTCAATTTTTGAAATAAGCTTTGTTGCAATCTCGTTATTAGATTTTATAGAAGCAATTGGTGTATTAATTTCGTGCGCAACTCCGGCTACAAGCTGACCAAGTGAAGCCATCTTTTCTGAATTAATAAGTTTTAATTGTGTATCTTGAAGCTCATTTAGCGTGCGTTTTAATTCTTTTACCATTCGAGCGTCTTTTTCATACAATTCAGCTTGAATAATTGCATTTCCTATTTGAGTTGAGACGCCGTCTAAAACTTCAAGTGCATCATCAAATTTTGTTTTTTGCTTAGTTAAAACAACAATAACACCCAATCTATTATTCATATGATATATTGGCAGAACAATTCTTTGAACAAGCTCGTTAAACGGCTTTGCTTCTGTAAATTCTTTCATACAAGAAGAAGAAAAAACTTTTGCATTTGCAATTTGTCGTTCAGTTTCTCTATCAAAAGTTATTTTTCTGCTTACATCTCTTTTGTGAAGGGATTCATTAATAATATATGCGGCCATATCTTTTGAATATACTGCATAATAAGCTCTAAATGCTGCAAAAAGTTGTGATAATTCATCCAAAGCGGATGAAAGTATGTGCGAAGTATCAACAGAACTTCTTATAATATTAGATATATTATTTAATAGCAATAATTTCATTGCTTGTGATTGCGCTTGTTGCTTTACTTTTGAAAGATTCTTATTCTCAGCTTCCAAAGTTGCAATTTTTTTCTGTGCAATTTGGTTTCTTTGCAAAGACTTTTCTAAATTTATTTTAGATGTCACGTCAGTAAATACAATTACTACGTATTCGCCTTTATGAGTTGACGACATATCAAAATAAAAATAATCATTATTTGATGATTGGTATAAAACGTGAGCAGAAAAATCCACATCTGACTTTATTGCTTGCAAAATTGGCGAATGGACTTCCATATCATTGCTTTCAAGAGGATAAACTTTATAGTCTAGTTTGTGCGAGAATTTTTCCATATTCTTAAAATCAGGAAAAAGTCGCTTAAAAACATTGTTTTTAAAAACAACTTCTTGTTTTTTTGTAACAACGATAACTGCGCTATAAAACTTATTGAATAAATCGAATTTCCCCATATAGATATTATATTATAATTTTATAAAAAAAGAAAAGTTACACAAAATTTATCCTAAAAAGCAATTTAAAATAAAAATCTTTTAATAAATTATAATTAAATGAAAAAAATCTATTTTTTAACAATATTATTATTTTCAATTAATATTTGTCTTGCTAACGAATATTTTTATATATTTACAAGTTCAGAGCTAAACCTTTTATATAAAGAAACCAAAGATTATTTTCATAATACTAACATTACAGTCAATAAAGATATAAGAGGGGTTATTCTAACCTTTCAACTAGAAAATATTTTAGATGAATTTTCACAGATTTCAAATAAAACATTACAAAATTTAGAAAAAATTGAATATTTTTTGGCAAAATTTAAAAATCCTGTTATAATAGAAGTGCACACGTCAAAGTTTCCATTAGAAACTTTTGAAAATTTGAAGAATTGGGAGATTTCAACAATAATTGCCAATAAAATTGAAGCGATTATGTTAGAACGGGGATATATTTCCAGTTCTCAAATTAAATCAATTGGATACGGGGAATTTTTGCCGTCAAAGAATACACCAAATAATGGTGTTAAAAATTCGGGAAGAGTTGATATAATAATACTATGTAGTATAAGTGGAGAATAGTATGGCACCAAATGAACAGCCTAATGCAGGAACAGATTTAAATAAATTTTTGATAATTAGCATTGCATCTACAATCATCTTATGTATTGTATTTGCTGGTATGAATTACTTAGTAATGGAAAGTTTATTATCAAAGAAAATTAGTACAATTCAAGTTTCTACTGAAGAACTTGAAGAAGGTGAAGGCGAAACTGATGAAATTCAACGTGGAATTATCGTTGATTTAGGTGACTTCACATTGAACCTTTGTGATGAAGCTCAAAAGAAATATTTGAGAGTTAATGTTGCAATTGAAGTTTCTCAAAAAGAAGGCGATTTTCCTGCTCAAACAGAAGCTCCAAAGAGTGGTGGACACGGACATGGCGCAGCACCAGCACCTGTTGACCCAATGGAAGCTATTCAGAAAGAAATGAACCAGTTTAAACCTGCAATCAGAGATGCTGTTATTACAAATCTTTCAAGCAAAACTTCAGCAGAACTTGCTTCTGCAGCTGGTAAAGAACTTGCAAAAGAACAAATTGCAAACGATATTAACTCTATTCTTGGCGGAGAAAGAGAAGTATTAAGAGTAAGTTTTGGTCAATTCATTATGCAATAGGGTATTAAATGGCAGAAATAAGCAACGGAATAGATAAAGATTTTGAACTTTTTGAAGGTATGGATGAAGCTGAGCACAAGAGCTATAAGCTTTATAACTTCAGACGTCCTGACAAATTTTCAAAAGACAATTTAAGAGCTTTAAGAGATATCCACAGAGAATTCTCTAAGGCTATTTCGCTTATTTTAAGCGGTTACCTTCGTATGAGAGTTGAAATTGAAATTGTATCAGTTGACCAACTTACATACGAAGAATTTGTCCGTTCAATGCCTTCTCCAATAAGCGTTGGTGTATTTGAATTCGAGCCTTTAACTGGACAAATATTGTTAGGTATAAGCTTTGAAGTATTATCTTGTATAGTAAACCGTATGCTTGGTGGTATTGGTTCAATTGATACTCAGTCAAGAGAATTAACTGATATTGAAAAAGCCTTGGCAAAAAAAGTTATTAATATAATCATCCAGTCTTTAGAAGATTCTTGGAACACATTGGTTCCAGTTACTGGTAAATTTATTAGCTTGGATGATAATTATCAATCAATTCAAGTTGCAACTGCAGGTGAAATCGTTGCACTATTAACATTTGAAGTCCAAATTCAAGGTAAGCATTTCGGCTTATTCAGCATCTGTTTCCCATATCCAGTATTAGAAGCTGTTTTAGGCCACTTGAGCACTCAACATATTTTCCAAACAAAAGGTTTGGTTGCTTCAAATGAAGAAAGATTAAAAATGATTTCTAAATTGAATTCTTCAAATGTTGACTTAAGAGTTCAATTTGGTTCTTGCAATATAACATTGGATGACTTTTTACAACTAACAGAAGGAGATATTATCAAATTAGATAATAAGGTTCATGATGACTTAATTGTAAAAGTTAATGGCGAAAAGAAATTTTTTGCTCGTCCTGGAACAATAAAAGATAACATTTGTGTCAAAATTACAGATGTTTATGACGAAATGCATGAGCTTTTAAGAAATTATTTCTAGGGAAATTTTATTTATTTAATATATAGGAGAAAAAAATGCTACCAGGTGATGATGAATTTAAAGAAATAGAAGCAAATGATATAAGTTCTTCAGAAAGTGTTTCAGAAGAAGTTGAGCCTGCTGTACCTGAATTTTCAGCAGAAGTTGAACCTGAAAAAAGTGTAAGCACAGCTTCGACTGTTACTGCTCAGCCTGTTCAATTTGCATCATTTGAAGATTTAGACCAAGTACAAGGTCCACAAAACCAAAACTTAAACATACTTCTTGATGTAAAATTACAACTAACTGTTGAGTTAGGTAGAACTGAGTTACCAATTAAAAAAGTTCTTGAATTAACAAAAGGCTCAATCGTAACTTTGAATAAAGCGGCAGGTGAACCAGTTGAATTGTATGCTAACGGTAAGTTAATTGCTTACGGTGAAGTTGTTGTTATTGAAGATAACTTCGGTTTAAGAATCACTCATATTACCGATCCTGCAAAACGCTTACATTCTTTAGGCGGAGTTTCAGCTCACGACAAGGAAAAAGAAAAAGCTGCTACAGAAAGTTAAATTTGACTTTGAAGCATATTTACAGTATTTTTAAAGGGTGCAAGAATTTGCACCCTTTATTAGTATCACAGATTTTAAGGAAGAGATTATGGATTTTACAACACTAACCATTGATATTTTAAAAACGCTGTCAGTTGTTGGCGGTTACGGTATCGGAATTATTTTACTAACAATAATTATCAGAGCTGCAATGTGGCCTCTAGGTGTTTCACAGCAACGTTCTATGAGAACAATGCAAATGTTGCAACCAAAAATGAAGGCTATACAAGAACGCTACAAAAGTGATCCACAAAAAATGCAACAAAAAATGATGGAGTTCTACAAAGAACATAAATTCAATCCAATGGCTGGTTGTTTTCCATTATTAATTCAAATGCCAATATTTATTCTTTTATATTCAACATTAATGAGCCCACAATTTATTCAAATGGCTGGTGATTCTCAATTTTTGTTTATTAAAAGACTTGATGCAACATTAAAAACAACTGCTGGTGTTTCAAAAGATGGTGTTTTAGGCGTTAGCAAATTTGATACTTTCACAACTGGTAAAACAGCAAAAGTTTATCTTGAAGGTCTTGAAGAGCCACTTCTTAACGTTAAAATTGAAAAACCAAATAAAGCTATTGAAATTCAAGGCGATTTAACTCCTGGCGAAAGTGTTGATTTAAAAATCAGTTTAGATAGCTTAAACCTAAAATTCAGCCAGCTTGATCAAATTAAAAAAGCTGAAATTGATGTAATGGATGTTCAATCTAAAGAAACAGAAGTTGTTAATTTTGAAAGAAAAGATGGTATTTTAGTAGCTTCTGTTCCAACAGTAGAAGTTGAGTCTTCTTTACATTGGGATGTTTTATTCCTAATTATTTTATTTGCTTTAACAATGGTATTATCACAAAAAGCAATGATGAGTATGAATAAAAATGCTCAACAAGACCCTGCGCAAGCAGCGATGCAAAAATCTATGAATACATTTATGCCAATTATGTTGACATTGACTTTCGTAATCATCCCTATTCCTGCAGGTGTATTGCTTTATTTGATTTCAAGCAACTGCTTCCAAGTTCTTCAAACTATTATTATTAATAAGCAACTGGAAATGGAAGATGCACAAAAGGCAACCAGAATTGATGACGACGATGTTGCAAACGCAAAACAAATAAAAGAAAAATCATAAGATAAAAAGACCTCTGAAAATCAGAGGTCTTTTTATGCTATAATAAACGGGTTAAAGAGGTATAAATATGCACATAAATGAATTTGATTACGAATTGCCGGAAGAATTAATTGCACAAAAACCGAGCGAAAAAAGAGAAAATTCCAAAATGATGGTACTAGATAGAGAAAACCATCAGATTTTGCATAAAAACTTTTTTAATATCGTTGATTTCTTAGATAAAAATTGTGTGCTTATTTTAAACAATACAAAAGTTATGCCAGCTCGTCTTTATGGTTATAAAGATACAGGCGCAAAGATTGAAGTATTCCTCTTGAAAAAATATGACAATGATAATCGATGGGAAGTCTTAATCAGACCTTCAAAAAGAGTTAAAGTTGGAACTATTATAAAAATTAGCGACGAGTTATCCGTAGAAATTTTAATGCCTTTACCTGATGACGGCAAATGGCTAGTAAAAATGATTTACGAAGGCGATTTGTTTGAGATTTTGCATAGAGTTGGTAACATTCCACTTCCACCATATATCGAGAGAAAAATGGCAACTGAAGAATTACGCCAGCTTGACTTTGAAAGATATCAAACAGTCTATGCTAAAGATGAAGGTTCTGTTGCAGCTCCAACAGCTGGTCTACATTTTACTGAAGACATCTTAAACCAACTTAAAAAGAAAGGTGTTGAAATTGGATATGTAACACTTGATGTGGGAATTGGAACATTCAGACCTGTAAAATGTGAAAATGTTTTAGATCACAAGATGGATTCGGAAGCTTTTGAGATTTCTCAAGAAACAGCTGATTTGATAAACAGAGCAAAGGCACAAGGCAAAAAAGTTATTGCAGTTGGTACAACAACAGTTAGAACCTTAGAAACCGCTTATAAAATATATGGCGAAATAAAAGCTTGCAAAAATGCTTCTGAACTATTTATTTACCCTCCATATGAATTCAAAGTAGTTGATAAATTGATTACAAATTTTCACCTACCAAAATCGACATTGCTAATGCTCGTTAGCGCTCTAGCCTCGAGACAGTTTATATTTGAAGGCTACGCTGAAGCGATTAAAGAAAAATATCGTTTCTACAGCTACGGCGATTGTATGTTTATCAGCTAATGTCAGCTTGGTAAAGCTGACCTACATATAAATAAAAGTAGGTTTGGTTTACTAACACAACATTAAAGTAAATTGAATTATAACTCTAATTATTAAATATTCTACATTGTTTTATAAATTCATCTGTGAAATATTAGTTAGCTCGTGCAATTCAATCTTAAATGCTTTAGCCAATCTATCTAAAGTTTCGATTGTTGGTGATGATTCTCCACGTTCGATAGCTCCAATTGAGTTTTTGTTTAATTCTGCAAGCTCTGCTAATTTTTCTTGAGAGATACCCATTTTTGTTCTCTCAAGTCTAACTCTAAGGCCAATTTTTTTGTTTATGTCGTTGTGTATAGATGTCATATTAACTATTATACTAGTCTATTGACAAACAGTAAGCAACAGGGTAAACTAGTTAAATAAATGGTAAAACTAGTTATATGGAGTGTGAGATGTTAATAGAAGATTTCTTTGCTGAAACAAATTATATTGTTCCTGCAATAAAAAATAATTATGAAAATACTTGGAATTATTTGTC
>JAZNBJ010000023.1:0-6794 GCA_045586965.1 Candidatus Gastranaerophilaceae bacterium
TTGTCGGATAATATTGTTGTACCATCTGCAGCATTGAACGGTATGCAAGACATTGTTAACAAGCCGGTTCCATTGTTTTTCCAAACAGGTTATCTTACCATTAAGGATTATGACAAGGAGTATAATGAGTACCGCCTGGGATTCCCTAACGATGAAGTTAAAAATGGCTTTTTGAATTTCATATACTCATATTATGTGCCGGTTAACCCGGCTGAGGATTCCACAAAGACCTCACAGCTATCCAGAGCATTGAAAGCTGGTAAACCAGAGGTGTTCATGAGTATTCTTGACGCATTATTTGCCGATACCACATACCAAATACAAGGAAATGCCGAAAAAGATTTCCAGTACGCAATGTACATAATTATTGAGCTACTTGGGGAATATGTACAGGCAGAGCGCACCACCAGCAATGGAAGAATTGATTTGCTTCTCCAAACAAATGATTATATCTACATCATAGAATTGAAGATAGACAACACAGCGGATGCCGCATTGCAGCAAATTGAGGAAAAAGGGTATGACAAACCATTCATAAATGATTCCCGACAATTATTTAAAATAGGAGTAAGTTTCTCCACCAAGGAGCGGAGAATCCAGGAGTGGAAGATTGTATAAAACACCCTTCTGAATTAAAAGGACAGCCCACTGTGGCTGTCTTTTTTTATGCCCATTTCCCATCTCAAAACACTCTCTTAAATTCCATTATTTCCTCTTCTCTCCCCACCCTAAAATCTATGCACTAAAAATTGACCGTTTAAAATGGCAGTTTGGAGATGTGTGCAGTGTATACTACAGGTGCTATCCCAAGTATTTTTAATAGATGTATTGGCCTGAAAATTAATTATAAACAATAAACTAATTATTAACATTTAAACTATTTAAACAAAATGGAAATGAAATTTTATGTAGCTCCTGCTGTGGAGCTTGTAGAGGTAGCCGTAGAGGCTGGTTTTGCCAACAGTGGTTTTGGAGACGGTCCATCAACAGGTGGTGGCATGGAGTAATTCAGATGTAAAAAATGAACTGAGTATAAACTAATTAAAAATCTAAAATGAAGTCAATTAAATTATTGTTAGCGACATTAGTCATTTCAGCTTTCTTTGCATCATGTGCCAAAGAAGAGATGACAGTTATGCCAGAAAGTCAGAATGGCGAGTATGTTGGTGCTTCTTTATTGGGTACAGATATATCTGTAGACTTTGTAAGAGGTAGTCAGACTAAAGTTTCAACTGATGGTAAATGGCAAGATTCTGATCTACTTGGTTTTGGTTGGATAGTAGCAACTAACCCATTTGACACTCAGGATCCTACTGCCGACTGGGCTATCGACTACAAGGATAAGTTGTATGCAAATCACATGTTCCAGAAAGGTACAGATGGTAAATTAACTACTAAAGGTAATGTTTATGAGGGTTGGCACTTTGGATATTATCCATTTAGCTATATGCCTGTGTTAGGAAAACAATTAGATGCTGATTACATTAAAGTTAACCCAACTCAAACTATTAAAGATGCAAAATTAGACCGCTATAACACACGTCTATATCTTTCAGCACGTGAGTTCTTAACCTCAGAAGATCATCTTGATCCTCAGACTCATCAGTTGAAGAGTGTTAAGTTTGATATGCATCCAGTATTCAAAACCATTGCAGTTAATGTTACTGCAGATGGTGCTATCTTTACTAAAGATGCATTAAAAGATTTGGCTTATAAATCAATTACTATTGAGACTAGAAATTACGCTACTTTTGCTACAGGTGTAAAAATAAATCCATCAGCATTGGCTCGTATGGCTTATGATGATGATGATAATTATGATGCTGAGCAGACAAAAGAGGATCTATATGCATCTTTCACATCTGCAGTTGAAGCATATAGACCTGCAGGTGAACCTTATTCAACAACAACCACTACAGTAATTGATAATAAGAACATCAATTTGGGTGGAACTCAAACATTGCGTGTTCATACATTGCCTATTACAAAAAATAACTTGACTTATGAGTCTGTTTCATTTAAAATTAAAGTTGAAGGTGGTGAATTTAATGTAACGTATGTTGAGAAACCAGAGAGCGAACTTAAACAATATGAGAAAGACAACAATGAATCAATTAAAGATTTTGTTGATGCTTACAAAACAGGTGGTGCTCTTGCTGCATATAATTTCGACGACGATGATGAGTATAGAGAGGGCAAAAATGTTAACCTAACTCTTGATGCAGCATTGTTTACTCCAGATTTCACAAACATTAGATCTGAGGATGAGTGGAACAAAGCAGTTAAAGTAGTTGATGCGTTGGGTTTAACAGAGGCAACATTCACAATTGCTAAAGATAACACAACTACTCCAGAGTCTGCTTGGAAGTTCATTGATAAAGATGAAAATAACAAATTGATTAACCTACCTGAAACAGCTAAATTAACTGTTGGTAGTCAGACTGTTAATGGTACAACATACAGTTCAGAAAATATCATTATTAATGAGGCTGGAGAGTGGCCAGTAAGCGACAAATTTGTTGTGAATACAAATGTTGTTGTAGAGAAAAATTTGACAGTAAATAGTGCAATGATTGTAGGTGAGGGGAAAACTGTAACTAATAGTTCAACATCTACTATTACAATTGGCAGTGCTGGTTCTATTTCAGCAGTTTCTGCTGTTAAACCAAACGCTCAGAATGCCTTGATTAATAATGGTAGAGTTATTGTTAAGTATGGTGCTTATGTTTATGCAACAACTCCTGGAACTATTGCTTACGAAGTTACAAGTGCGTCAATGGAAGAGATTTTGAAAATCAATACATTGATATCAAACGACAATATTCTAGGTAATGCTAATGTTAATACTCTAGTAGTAAAAACTACGCTTGATTTAAATGCTCAGGCTGTAGTTGGTACTGTAGCAGGTGACAGATATAATTCATTGTCTAATCCAAATAGTTATATTGTTGACCTTAAAGATATTAATATTGAGCTTGAGAACGGATCATTGGTTCACCTTTTGCCTGGTGTAAATGCAAAAGTTAAAAATATTACAGCAAAATCTGGCGTAAATACTGTTAATGATGTATTAGTTGTTAATAACGTCAACACTGAATCTGGTGCTACTTTGAACTTTACTAACACAGTTACTACACTTTCTAAATCATATTTCTTTAATGAGATTGTAAACGAAGGTACATTGAATGTAAATAACGCGTGTATTAATGTTAGTAAAGTTGATAACTCAACTGGTACATTGACAGTTGCTACTGCTAGCCATATTTACTATTCAACTTCATATAAACAAGGTGGATCAGCACAAGGTCTAATTAACCTAGGTAAATGTTTTAATTTTGTAGTAAATGATGAGGCTAGCTTTAAAGAAGTAATTACTAATGCTGATGCTAATTCAACAATTAAGGTTGCTGATAATATTGAGCTTACAAATTCACTAGAATTTGATAAAACTATCACTTTAGACCTAAATGGTAAGAAAGTTGCTTGTAAAACGTCTGACGTGTTAGTTTCAAAAGGTAGTGCTACTCTTACAATTACTGGTAATGGTATTGTATATGCTTCAGAGGATAACTCTAGCAGTGCATGCGCAGTTTGGGCAAAAGGCGGTAACGTAATTATTAAGAATGGTACATTCAAAGCTGGTCATGATGGCGCTTCTAAAGCAGCAGGATCTCCAAATTGGCGTAATGACTGTATTTATGCTGGTTTTAGAGGAAATACAAATTCTGAAGGAAGTTCTATAGTTGTAGAAGGTGGAGAATTCCAGTATACAGGTACTGTTGATCAATCAAATTCGCAGTCAGATGGTAATAAATTCTTGTTGAATGTTAATGATACAGATTTAAGTGCTGGTCTAGCAAGCATAAATGTTAAAGGTGGTAAATTCCACAAATTTAATCCAGCTGCAGCTGCTTCAGAGAATCCTGTTGCTAACTATCTTGTTTCTGGATATAAATCTACTGAAACTGCTACTAATAGCAATATTTGGGTAGTATCTAGAATCCAGTAATCGAAATATATAGTCATAATGAGTTAATCCGTATATGGATACAAATTCATTGGACTTTATTAAAAATTGAAACCGGGTCAATTTGACCCGGTTTCTTTTATTTAATTACAAGGATATAATAATTTACCAATTAATTATCAATTATTATTGTTTTTGCCAAGTAATAGTTCCATCAAATTCAAGTGAATTTGACAAATATGTGTCAGTGCCAATTTTTACTGTTCTTGCGCCTGGTACAAGATCTGATGCTACACCACTAGCACCATCAAATGTCCATTTCACATCATATGGGGTATTTACGTATGTTGTACCATATTTACAATTTGAATCAAACACGAATGATTGAGTTTTAAGAACACTAATTCCAAACTCTGATGCAAACGTACAGCCCTCAAATATAGTGTTTTGAGCATAAGAACAGAAACCTGCATTGTTACCACTCTTATCAAATGAGCAATCTACGAATTTAAATATCTTAACAGCACCTGACATCCAGCCATTTAGATTACAATTTTTGAAATTAACTATTGCATGATCTTTATCACCTCCATTAACATTGAATGCATATACTTTATCATCATAGTAACAATCTGAACAATTTAATGTACCAGAGAAATTATTCATATAGATTCCTCTCTTACCAGCATAGTTACCTTGAGTATTTTTTAAGTTAGCATCTGTAGGTGTAATAAACATACATCCCTCTACTGTCAATTCTGCAGACTTGTTAGCATAAATGTCATACTGAGTATTAGGCGCAGTGAATGTTACATTCTTAATTGTTGCGTTACCACCATCAGGTACAACAAATACAGCTTTGCCTAATCCATTAGTTACAGCATTTGAAGTGGATACTCCATAACCTTTACCGTCAATAACTTTGTCATTAACCTCTTGGTTACCAGCAATTCTAATGTTTGCAGCAAGATTAATATATTTATTATCAGCTATATTTTTGGTGAAAGCATCTCCAGAAGAAACTGTAATAACACCAGCAGTTAATACATCTTCAGGAACATCATCAATAATACCATCAGCTACACCGCCTTGAGTATATGAACCGGTATACCAAATTCCAGCTCCATCTACTATAGTTGTTGATGCACCTTTAGGGTTCTTGATAGTCTTAGTGTAAATATCTGTATTAGCCACCAATGTAGCTTTATTATCTATCTCACCAATCTTAATATCATTCTTAATACCGCTGTTTGTACCTACAGCTGCATTTACAGTTACCTTACCTGCAGCTACCTCAAGTTCGTCTGCATTCACATTTGAAATAGTGTTCTCACCGGCTAAAATTTTAATTGTACCAACCTTAATAGGCTTAGCTTTACCATCGTCTGTTGCAAGACCGGCATTAGCTTTTAGCACACCACCGTTCATCTCAATAGTCTTGTCAGCCATATTGTTAATGTAAGTATTGCTTCCTGTTTGTCCAGTGTATGGATCATCACCATTTACAGCAGGATCAAATTTAGACAGGTCAAATGTAATACCCTCGTTAATAACAAATGTATTTACAGTTACGTAACCGTTATAATTAGTATAATTAGGATCACTAGGATCATCAACTCTAATCAAGTTATTAATTTCTTCAGCTTTGTCATCACCAGTAGCTACGTATGCAATGATACCCCTATTAGCGCTTGTTGTAGTAACAAATGAACCGTACTGAACATTAATACGACCATTTACATTGTTAACTTTCTCAAGTTTTGACAATTTTGCAAGAACAATAACACCACCGTTATTTACCTCTGCTTTAATTACCTGCTCAGCTTTAACATTTAGAGTACCCTCTGTAGTTACAGTTACTTTGTCTGAACCATCAAGAGCTTTATTTAGATTATCATCCATATTATAGCTTGTAGCCACAACTATCTCACCCTCTCCTGCTGTTGTTACAGAGTAATCGTCGTTAGGGTAAATCAATGCATCCTGTGAGTCAATAATTACCTTACCGTCTACATTAAATACTACTGGATCCCCACCTGCAACTGGCAAGCCTAATGCGTTAACAACTTTTACTGCATTGTTCCACTCATCTTTAGAAGTAATAGATGTGAAATCTGGATAGAATATACCAGGAGTAAGGGCGAACTCAAGATCAAGCTTTTGACCATATGACAACATTTTGCCATTTGCAGCATAAGCAGCTTTAATAGCTGCAAGAGCTGCATTATTTTTCTCAGCAGCAGCTTTAACATCACCAGTCAAAGTTGTAGTATCTACCTTCTTTACTAGGAAATAACCGCCATCAACGTCTATTTTCACTTGTATGTTAGCATCATTCAAAGTCTCAGCAGCTGCTGGTTTTGCAAAGATACGCAATGTCTGTGCTTCTGAAAGATTGATATTTGCATTATCAATATAAGTAGAAACTGTATTAGCCATTGCTTCTGCTTTAAGGACATCATTCAATGCTTCATATACCTTTGTTCTAGTTAGTTCTTTGCTATACTCTTGAGTAGTAGAATCATTTTGCATTGCAGGCAATTCCTCTGGATGCAAGGTTACACTTGTGCTAGTTTCTTTAACGAATACATCTTTATCAGCTGTCACTTGAATTTTATTAATCTTCAAGCCTTTCAAATCATTATGACCTGTAAAATCAGCAGAAGGTACAACTTTAGCAGCAATTACGTTAAATGCAGGGAACATATCAAATGCGATACCCTCAAGCTTGTTGTCATCATTCAAATAAGTGTCATTCAAATTTGCTCTCGCTGACAAATATAATGCTGAATTCCATACATCAAGGTCAAATGTCTGAGTCTGTTTA
>JAZNBJ010000024.1:0-8176 GCA_045586965.1 Candidatus Gastranaerophilaceae bacterium
ACGAAGAAATAGAAAGACTTGAGATGAGGCGTCATTCATTTTTTCACAAGTTCAATAAATAAATTTCTAAAACAAATTCAGTTTTGTAGGGTGCATTGTAATGCACCTTTTTTAGTTTTTATTTACCCCTTCAAAATTCCCAAAACGGACTTTGCCCAAAATAACCAATCTATCCGTACAACCCCCTAAACACACAGTATTATTTAAGAATAAGCCAAATTTTTGATTGCCCAAAATTTTCACACTACCCGTACAAACCAAAACGGACAATAAAATACAGTTTTGCTTCTTGGACTTTGTCCAATCGCAAAAGCACTCCAGCCTCAGCTCACTCGCGCAACTCCTTTAAAATGTACTTCGTACATTGGGAGCTTCTCATCAAACCCTACCCACACAAAATAAAAAACCGAATAACAGATGTCATTCGGTTTTTTATTTTGGAGGATAGGAGATTCGAACTCCTGACCCCCTGCGTGCAAAGCAGGTGCTCTACCAGCTGAGCTAATCCCCCAGATACTCAGGCTTTAGCCTTTTCTTTGGATAACCGCCGCAAACTCGCTTTCGCTTATTTACCCCTCGGCTACATTTATTATAATACATGATGATTTTTTTTTGTAAAGGGGGTAAATTAATTTATTTTTAAATTTTATTAATTTACCATTTATTTTATATTTTTTTTACCATATCTTCTAGGCATATTTTTACGTGTGCATAATTTAAGCCTCCTTGCAGATAAGCTACATAAGGCGCTCTCATCGGCCCGTCTGCAGATAGTTCAATTGTTGAACCTTCAATAAATGTTCCACCTGCCATAATTACTTTATCTTCATACCCTGATATATTTTCTGGAATAGGAGTAACATAGCCGTTTACTGGAGATAAACTCTGGATTGTTCTGCAAAACTGTTCCAAATGGTCTGGGTTCCCAAAAATTATGTTTTGAATAATATCAGTCCTTGGCTCATCATGTTTTGGATAAGTATCAAAGCCGATATCTTCAAAAACTTTTGCTGCAAGCACAGCACCTTTGACGGCTTCTGAAACGATTGAAGGTGCCATAAACAAGCCTTGGAAAATCAATCTGTGTTGATTAAACATCGCTCCGCCTTCTGAACCAACACCAGGCGCAGTAAGACGATTTGCTGCTCTATCCACATAAATTGATTTACCTGCAATATATCCACCAGCTTCTACAATTCCGCCTCCTGGATTTTTGATTAAAGAGCCAGCCATCAAGTCTGCTCCGACTTCTAGTGGTTCACGTTTATCTGCGAATTCGCCGTAGCAATTATCTACAAAGCATATACAATCAGGGTTTTTAGACTTGACTGTCTTACAGATTTTTTCAATTGTTTCAATGCTCAAAGACTTGCGTGTTGAATAACCTTTAGAGCGTTGAATAAGTACCATTGTAGTTTGAGTATCAACCATTTTTTCTAAAGCTTCATAATCGATATCAGTGCCGTTAAGAAGCGGAACTTCGTCGTATAAAACGCCATTTCCGATAAGTGAAGCTCGTTTTGTTTCCTCATCACCAGCCGTGCCTATAACCTCTTGCATTGTATCATACGGAGCGCCTGCAACTGAAATAAGTTTATCTCCTGCTCGCAAGTTCCCGAACAATGCGCAAGCAAGTGTATGTGTTCCTGAAGCAAAATGTATTCTTACAAGTGCTTTTTCAGCTTTGAAAACATCTGCAAAAGTTTTATCTAAAACTTCTCTACCCAAATCGTCGTGTCCGTAGCCTGAAACTGTATAAAAATGTTCAGGCGCAACTTTGTTTTCAAAAAAAGCATTGAGCACTTTTCTTTGGTTAAAATCTCTTATATCGTTTATTCTATCAAACTCTTTTTCTAAACTTTTTTCAGCTGTTTTAAAATCGTAAAACATATTTGCTCCAATAACCTAACTATACAATGTACTTTAATAATAACATCAACAAGAATATCAGTATGAAAAAATTTTGGTTAATTTTATCTTTTTTAATAATTCTTCCTGTCTTAGCTTATCAAGTCTACATGCCAGAAGAATATTCTTATCAAGAGGGTGGCGATAAGCTACTTTTTGTTGTTGATTTTTCCAACAGTATGGGAGAATATTTGGAACACAAAACTAAAGTTAGTCAGGTCAAAGAGATGTTGAAGCAAGTTTTGCCTCAGATTTCTGCAGAAACAAAAGTTGGTGTAAGAGTCTATGGTCATACTTGTAATATTTTTGCTTACAACGCATGCAGAAGCTCGGAGCTCCTTGTGCCGTTGGGGTTTAACAATTCAACAAAAATTAATTCCGCAATTTCAAAACTAAGGCCTCGAGGAATGACTCCGATTACATATTCACTTAAACAAGGCGTAAATAGAGATTTACAAGCTCAAAAGGGGCTGAAACATATAATTCTTCTCACCGACGGGGGAGAAAATTGCGATGAGAGTCCTTGTGATTATGCAATTGAATTAATGAAAGAAAGACGAGATATAAAAATAGATGTAATTGCTTTTAATGTTCACGACTCTCATGACTTAGACCAGCTAAAATGCGTTGCAGATGTAACAAGCGCAAAATTTGTTCAAGCTGATACGAGCGCAGAACTTGTTCGTTCTATGGAAGAAATGATTTTGCCTCACAAGAAGGTAGAAGCTTTGTTATATGGTATGAACTAATTTTTAGTGCTGAAATCTATTTGTTAAAATCGGTTTCCATTAAGTTTTTGATCATTTTTAAATAGTCTCTGTCAACTCTGTCTACGTGATAAATCCAGCCAGATTCAGTAGTGTATTCTTTTTTATATTCTTTCAAATTGTTATATGTTTCTGGTGAAATATTTTTTATTCCCATTGTTTCTATAATCTTTTTGGCTCTAGCTCCTTTATCTCTATTAGAGTAGAAATTTTCACAGTAAAATAGTACTGCATAGTCTGATATTTTTTTATTCTTTAATAAATTGATTATCTCACTGGTAGTGAGCTCAAATTCTTCATATGTAACTTTGTCATTATCTTCTTTTGCGTATTTGCAATTACGTAAAGTGTTTATAATTTTTATATTATCTTCGTTCGCAAGTTTTAATAAATCAATGATGGCAGCTGCATTAAGTTTGTATTGACAACTTCTTGGAACTTTTTCATTTACCAAAGAGTCTACAAATTCAGGATATTTTTTTCTTTCGGCAAGTATGTATTTTACTTGTTTTATGCTAAATCTAGGCTCTGTACATTCTTGCATTTCTAAAAGAAATTTTGATAGCTCTGGTTCTTCTTTTTCCATTTTAAAAAGATCTTCTATGTCACTAACGCTATATGTTTTTTTTCCAACTTCGTCTTCTTGCATTAATAATTTTTCTACTCTTATAGGGTCTTCAGTTGCTATTTTTAGGGCTTTGGGCATGTTTGCACTAATATTTACTAAACTTCTAATTTCGTTTAAGTCATATTTAAATTCGCCCTTTTCATTCATTTCGCTAATAAGATTTTCAGTAAGCTTAGGATTTATTTGATATGCTTCAAAAACAGCTTCTGCGAGTTCTCTTCTAAGCATTCTTAGGTTACCTTTTTCATCTTTTTGCATAATCAAATCAGCTACAAAAGCTGGCGCTGATTCAAAATTTTGGGCTAGATAGTATACATCTTCTTTGTGCATGTATTTATGAGCCGCTAAATCTTGACTCAAGACTTCTAAAAAATCATCATCAATAGCAGGCTCTTCTATTTTTTCATTGTTATTATTAATAGCAAAATTAGCTAAGACAACAGAAGCTGCACCTGCTGCATATGGGAATACACGTTTTACGGTTTCTGCAACTTCTACGTTTAATTTTTTTAAAGGTTTACTTGCTTTTGCAGTATTAACACATTTTTGTCCAATCAGATTTGTAACTTTCATAAAAAATAAACCTTTTTACTTAACTACACTTATTATTATAAAGTTTCATATTGAGTAATTTTTGATATATTGTAACAAAATCTTTACATTACCTATTATTAAAAAATCCTGATAAAATTAAATCGCCAATTTTTCCATTTGCAGCTGCATTTTTTAAAGGTAAAACTCCTTTATTCTTTTTATAAGCGCAGTTAAAATTTAGAATAAAATCTCTTAATTTTTCAACATTACCTTCATTTTTGAAATACAAATGCTTTAATCCCCAAAGCCCAATTTGATTAGGTGTTTCTTCTGTTTCAATATAAAAAGATAATCTAGGATTAATTGCTTTTTTGCTTGGATTTTTGCAATAGATAAACACGTCAAATGGCATGCTTTTTAATAATTCTGCATTACTTTGACCTTCAAAATTTTTATACAAAACTTCTTCAAGCATACTTTGGACTTTGTATGCTTTTTTAGAAATATTTTTGGGCTCAATGAACTTGCCTTGAAAATTTATACCACACATATCTGTTGCTTTCATAAAACAAGTATAACATGCTATAATTTGTTTATGAAACTAAAACAAGGCGATACAATAGGAATAATAGCTTTAGCGGGAAATTGTGATAAAGGCATTGTCTTAAAGGCGTGCGAAAATTTGGAAAAATTAGGATTTAAGACAAAACTTTCCAAAAATATTTTCAATGAAAATAGATATCTTGCAGGGTCTGATGAGGATAAAATAGAAGAATTACATAAATTCTTTCAAGATCCTGAAATAAAGCTAATTTTAAACGCACGTGGTGGTTATGGCTCCATAAGATTAATTAATAAAATTGATTATGAAATTATTAAAAACAATCCAAAACCTTTCTGCGGTTTTTCTGATATAACAGCCTTGTTATTAATGATTTATAAAAAATGTGGTTTAATAACCTATCACGGCCCAATGTTATGTTCGGATTATGTAAATAATAATGAATTTACCAATCAAAGTTTTTTTAAAGCGATTAATAATGATCCTTTAGAATACACAGGCAAGACAATATATCGAGAAGGTGATGCAGAAGGCATTCTTTGGGGCGGTAACTTATCAACAGTTGTATCTCTTTGTGGACAAGATTTTATACCTGATGAGGACTTTATTTTCTTTGCAGAAGATTTAAACGAGCCTGTCTATAAAATTGATAAAATGTTTGCTCAACTTTTTAATATCGAAAAATTCAACAAATATTGTAAGGGAATTATCTTAGGTGACTTTTTGAATGTTGATAACAAAGAGTGGTTAGAAGACTTGTTTAAAACATTTACCCCACCAACAGTTGGAGGATTTAAAATAACGCATTCAGAAGAAAAGATTACTATTCCAATTGGAAAAAGAGCTAAACTTGTAGATACTACATTATTGGTTAGTTAAGTTTGTATAAATTTAGTTTTTTATCCAGTGCAAAAGTGTTTTTCCAGCCCTCAAAAGCATCTAAATAAATTCTTTCGCAATCAAGTTCTCCGAGGAATTTAATTTTTTCTTCAACTGCTTTACCGTAAATTTTAACATCATTATATGCAGTGCCTAAATAAATCGGAGTGTAATCTTTATTTGTAATTTCTTTGCAAATATTACTCGCATATTGTGTAATTGCTTCTGTTAATTGCTTACCCGCTTCATCAGAAGGCTTATGTTTATTATTAATTTCGATATTGTCTATTATAAATACATTTTCATTATTTTCATTTGTTCCAAAATAATACAAAGCATTACCGATAACTTCTCCAGAAAAATTATCAATAATTTCAATCATATTAAGTGATGTATTCATTAAATAATTAGGCATTATAAATCCATTTTCTTTGTCTAAAGCTATACAACATCCTGATTTGTCGCCTTGTCCTATATCTTTTTGTGGGATTCTATCCCAAGTTTTTATTGTGTAATCTATATTTTTTTCAACTTTATGAATTTCGGTTTTTTCTAAATTCTCTAATATTTGCTCAAAATGTTCTTTGATCGTCAAAGTATTTTGTGCCATTTCTATACGTTGTTGATTGTTTAAGTTTTCTTCAGCTTGTTTCCAGATTGGTTGAAATTGCACAAGAATATTTTGTATAAAATGAGTTAGTTTTTCTTTAGAATTGATAACATCATCTGGGATGTAAAATCCATCCAATTCAATACAAGCGTGATATCTTTTATCAATAAAACTTTTAAGTGGAGTTCTTCTAAGAGCCTCTATATTTTCTTTTATTTCATGTCCAAACTGAATAAGAGCTTCTTGGTTTTTATCTTTTGAGATAAATCTAATATTGCATTTATCAGAAGGCTTTAAATATTTTTCATAATCTAAATTATGTTCAGTATAAATTTCTTTAGTCTTGTTATTGGTTTGACCATAAATATTTGAAGAATCGTGTATATAATCAAAGAAATTATGATTTGTACATCCAACAATCAAATTTGCAAAACCTTCAGGGTTTTTATCCATTGATTTTAAGATTAAAGGCAAATAGGTCATATCCCATTTGTTAATTTCATCATCAGTAATATCTTCAAAATCTTCAGATTTAAGTTCCAAAGATTCTACAATATACATAAATAGATCTCTTTCTAAAGCTGTCAAATCAATGGTTTCATCCAAAGACATATCTTCTAATTTTCTAATGTCAATGTCCACAAAAGCTTTAACAATATGAATTAAATTAAGTTTTTCGTTATCTGACAAATCTTTCCCTTCAGGTGTTTTACATTCTGCTAAATCTTTTAATAACTCAAGATGCTGATTAGGGAATTTATAAAGAGATTCAAGATAATATCCTACATAATCTAGTTTTTTGCTAAAAAGGGTTTCTAATGTCTTTTTATCATAAACATGTGCAAGTTTAGTTATGTTTTCCATATTGCTAATAAAAAAGTTGCCTACATAACAAGGGTCGTTTATGTTGGGATTTAGATATTTATCTTTATTATTTTCGATATTTTTATAAAAATTAAACACTTTGTCTATAAGTGCAATTTTTTCTTTTTTATCAAAGAGATAGCTCATATTGTTCATATATGCAGAAACAAAAGCGTATAACAAACTCTCATCACACAAATTAGAATCATACTTTTTCAATAAATCAATAATGCCTGATGAATTGACTTCTGGGACACGACTGCGCCTTGCTACCCATTCCTTAAATTGTATATCTGATGCTACGTTTTGGTGAGAAAACTCAAAATCTTTTGAACATAAAAAGTCCATTTCTTTTTTATTAAATGGGCGAATAGATTTTATATATTCACCCAACATAAAAGGGTTTAGATTTTGATAGTTTTCTTTTAGATAATCTCTAATTGCATCAACAAAATAGACATCACGTCTGTTTTTTTTAAACACAACATCAGCATCACCCCTATTTTTGCAGAGCTTAAATAGTGTATATTCTTGAAAGGCTTCGCATAGCATATCTTTTAAATTCACAGAATCATTTTTATAGCGCAAACTATGATCAACACTTTGTAAAAATGCATTTTCATCTATATTAAATTCTAAAAGATTTGCAATTCCAAGGAATTCTTCTGGTGGTAAATTTAATTTATTCAAATAAGGTTCTCTTACATCCCAACGAGAATCGTGATTAATTTTGTAATTGAATCGACTTAATAAAAGCTCAGAGCAATGATCAAGTTTTGGAAACATTTCTGATAAAGCTTTTGCGTACTTCAAACTCTTTGGAGTAACTGACATTAAATACTTGCTAAGACAATCAAACTCAATATTTTCAATGTTTTCAGAGATATGCCCGATAAAATCTAAAACACTCACCAAGTTTTCTTTTTCGGGCTTTAGAGCATCTTTTGTCAAAACAAGCTCAATGGTAGAAGCCGTTTTTTCATTAGTGTTTCTGCTTATTGCTTGCTGAATTGCAATATCTTCCTCTGTTGGATTTTCTTTAATTTTTTGATTTAAAGCAACCAAAACTGAACCCAAGATTGCGCTTCCGGTTGCTAAAGTTTCTAATGTTCCATTCTGCAATTCTTTTGGTACATTAATTTTTTTAGCTTTAAATTGAGGAGTATATTTATTATTTTGAAAGTTTATAGAATTAATTATGATTTGCATATTTAATTTAAAACGCGTAAAAAATATTTTTGCGCTTATTATTTACCCTCCTCCACTTGGAAAGGGCAGGGGTGGGGAAAAACTAAACT
Organism: Candidatus Gastranaerophilaceae bacterium; assembly: GCA_045586965.1. Taxonomy (GTDB): domain Bacteria; phylum Cyanobacteriota; class Vampirovibrionia; order Gastranaerophilales; family Gastranaerophilaceae; genus CAG-196. Next base: position 8,051 of record JAZNBJ010000024.1, read on the forward strand.
CCTTCTCTGGATGAACTCTGCTGGGAGGTTAGTTGGGGTGAAGAAAAATCAAAACTCTAAAGCGAGTTTTTTGCCCACTTTTGAGGGAACACTTCACTCCCTCCCTACTTGGGGAGGGTTGGGGTG
>JAZNBJ010000025.1:0-8203 GCA_045586965.1 Candidatus Gastranaerophilaceae bacterium
GCTGTCAATAAACACTAATTTATCTTCTTTGATTGCTCAAAACAGCCTAAAAGACTCCACAAATATCCTTAATCAAGCCGTTGAGCGAATGACTACTGGCTACAAAATCAACCACGCAAAAGATAACGCTGCAAACTATTCAATTGCAACAAATATGACCACTAAAATCGGAGCATATCAGGTAGCTGAAGATAACGCATTGCAGGGATTAGAGATGATGTCTACATCTTTGGAATCGTTGAACCAAATAAGCGATAAACTAAATAGAATGCGTGCACTTGCTGTGCAAACCCAAAACGGAACTTATGGTACTCAATCATTGAATGCAATAAGTGCAGAAGCTAATGCACTTTTAAGTGAAATAACAAGAATCAATGAAAGCGCAGAGTTTAATGGTATAAAACTATTTAATACTGGCAAAATGGATGTAACAAATGCAGGTAAAGAGCTTGAACTAAACGAACAAGGTTTCTTACAAGATGTTGTAAAAGTTGATACAACAGGAATGACAAAACTTTCATCAGTTGACCCAAATGCAACGCTAGCTGTTGGTGAGTATTCGATTTCTACTGTAGATGAACTTGTACAACTAGCTGAAATGACTAATGCCGGATTAGTGGAAGAAGGTAGCACTTTTACGCTTGCTAATGATATTGACATTGGTGCATGGTGTCGAGCTAACGAAGCAAACGGTGGGTGGGTGCAAATTGGTAATTCTACAAAAGCATTTGTAGGGACTTTTAATGGCAATGGGTATGCTATTCTAAATTTAAATAGTACAAAAGGTGGTTTATTTGGTTCTACCAATAGACAGCCTAATGGTGGTTTATCTGTAATAAAAAATTTGAAAGTATGTTCTGCTAATATTTTTGTAGATGGATGGGAAAATGTTGGTGGAATTGTTAATTATGCACAAGCGCTCAGTGTAGAGAATTGTTCTGTTTTTAATTTAGAAATTCAAAATAATGATAGAAATGGATATCGTAGCACAGGCGGTATTTTGGGGTACACATTCTATGCACATACTAATTTATGCTATGTTGAAGGAAATGTACAAGGTAAAAACAATGTAGGTGGAATATCCGGTGGGAATAATTATTCTGAAAGTTCAGCTTGTATGTTTGAAGGTAGAGTTACGGGGAATAATGTTGTTGGTGGTATTGCTGGGTGGGGAACTGTAATTAGCTCAAAAGTAGATGCTAATGTAGTAGGTGTTTCTAATATCGGTGGTATATCTGGTTCTAGAGGTGTTACTAATAGCTATTTTAATGGTACTGTTCAAGGAGAGACGAATGTTGGTGGTATTGCTGGCGAAACGTCTCAATACGCCAATGGTCCGAGTGGTTGTATAATGGAGGGTACAGTAAAGGGGCAAACTAATGTAGGTATTTTGGTAGGTGATTTGTATAGTGGAAAAACTGTTAAAGATTGTTATTATTATGCAAAAGAAAATAGCGGAATTGAATTAGCTGGTACAATAGACACAGGTATTTTAACTAATAATATTGACCTTGCTATCCCTTGTGATTACACTCTTCAGATAGCATCTTGTGGCGACAATGCACGTTCGACCTTGAGCTATACGACATATATTGATTTCGGTGAGCTAAATAACGTACTTAGTTCTGGTATTGAAAACACAGGAACAATAGAAAAGATTGATAATTTAGTGAATATTGTTGCAATGAAACAAACTGAACTAGGTGCAGGAATAAATCGTCTTGAATCAGTTTTAGAAGAAATTTCTACTCAATATAACAATCTTGTATCAAGTCGTTCGACTTTGCGTGACGCAGATATGGCGGAAGTTTCGAGTGATTATATAAGACAGCAAATTTTGCAGCAGGCGAGTGCAACGTTGATGGCCACGGCCAACCAAAGCCCAGCGATAGCATTGCAATTAATCTAGTTCCTTCCTCTACTTGGGGAAGGTTAGGATGGGGAATTATACCCCTCACCCGAATTTCTAAGCTTCGTTGTCGCAAAGAAATTCTACCCTCTCCCGCAAGGGGCGAGGGGAATTGGTTTGGCATTTCACCAAGTTCTGCAAAGTATGTTGAAAAAAGCGAGGGGAATTGGTTTTTTAATTTAACTGAATATTAGCTGTTTCTACGAGCTCAGTTAAATTAGGAATATTATCTTCTATTTTTTCTGTTGAAAACCAAATTAAATATTCAATGTTACCTGCAGGGCCTTTGATTGAAGAATATGTCAGACCTTTAATTGAGTATCCCAACTCTTTAACACAATTAATTACATTTTGTATAACATCTTCGTGGACTTTTTTGCATCTCACGACTCCACCTTTTTCTACAAGTTCTTTACCTGCTTCGAATTGGGGCTTAATTAAGCAAATCATCTCATGAAATTCAGGTCTCATCAGTGTTTTTAGATTTGGTAGTATTTTTTCTAAAGAGATAAATGATAAATCTGATACCAATAAATCAGCTATTTCTTCATTATCCTCATAGATATCAGTTAGTGAGCATGTACGAAGGTTTGTTTTTTCAATTGTTTTAACTTGTTTTGAGCTTCTTATTTTCCAATCTAATTGACCATATCCAACGTCTGCAGCATAAACGAATTTAGCGCCATTTTGTAGCAAACAGTCTGTAAAACCTCCAGTTGAAGCTCCAGCATCAAGGCAAATTCTGTCTTTTACTACCACATCAAAGCTTTCTAGTGCTTTTTTGAGTTTAAAACCTCCTCTTGATACAAAAGGCATTGATTTAACTTTGAAATCATATTCTTTGCTGGGATCTATTTGAAAACCAGCTTTTGTAATAACTTCTGTTCCAATCATAACATTTCCTGCAAGTATTGCGGCAGAGGCTTTGCTCTTAGTTTCGAAGTAGCCTAAATCAACTAAAATTTTATCTAATCTTTCTTTTTTTGCCATAAATTATATCCTATAAAGAGCCCCCTCCCTAACCCTCCCTCTTGGAGAGGGGAAAAGACGTGGTTCTTTCTTTACTGTATTAAATTCCGAAGATTTCCTCTGCATTTCTTGTAGTTATATCAATTATTTCTTCAACGCTTATTTCTCGAATTTTAGCAATTTCTTCTGCTACATATCTAACATAAGCAGGTTTGTTTTCTTTGCCTCTAAAAGGTACGGGAGTTAGATATGGTGAATCTGTTTCTAATACAAGTTTATTAAGTGGTACATCTTTGGCAACTTCTTTCATTTTTACTGCGTTTTTAAATGTAACAACTCCGCCAAGCGCAATATACCATCCTTGTTTGACGCATTCTTTCATAAATTCTACACTGCCTGAAAAGCAATGAAATACAACTTTAGAACCATTATTATATTCTTTAACAATATCATAGCAGTCTTTATGAGCTTCTCTATCGTGAACAACAATAGGAAGGTTAAGCCTATTTGCGAGTTTTATTTGTTTAATAAAGACTTCTTTTTGCAAATCAACAAAAGTCTTATCCCAATAATAATCAAGACCAATTTCCCCGATTGCAACAACTTTTGGATTTTTAGCAAGCTCAACCATTTTGTTTTCAACTTCGTGTGAGTATGTTTTAGCTTCAGATGGATATATGCCAACCATAGAAAAAACATTATCATTTTTACTAAGTTGAACAACCTTTTCCATTGTATTGACCTCAACTGAAGGTATTATAACCTTGCCGACGCCTGAAATATCAAACTCGGTTAGCATATCAAGATGTGCATGTGTATCAATTAAATAATTCTTCATAGGTAAATTATATCATGTTAATAACATATAATATTGTATTCACAGTCGCAATCTTTATTTTTCTTGTTGAATTCTGAATTCTTAATTTGTTCTACTGTCTGTGTTAGAAGTTCTTTATATTCCTTTATTAAAGAAGTACTTAATTCGATTTTTACTTCTTCTTTGTTTTTTAAGTCTATATAAACGAAAACAACCTTTTCAGTTTTAAAAAAATCACTAACTGCTAGTAGATAAATCATTGTTTGGTAATCATATTTTGCATCTTTAGGAATTGAACCTGTTTTGTAGTCTAATATGTAATAAGTTTCATTATCTTTTAATAAAGCATCAATTCTACCGCCAAATATAATGTTTTCAATATTGATTGATAAACTATATTCTGTATTAATAGTTTCAAATGCGAAATATTTAATATTTTTTAGGTAAGCCCAAATTGCTTGTTCTTTTTCACTAAGAGCCTGTTCCATTTTATATATGTTTTCTTTGTTTAAATAATAAGAAGCTAATGCGTGGATGTTCTTTCCTAGTTCAAAAATTTCATCATTAACGGGCATATTAATGTTCTTTATATACCTATAAAAGAATTTTCTAGGACATTGTTTGAATGTTTTAAGCATATTTGGAGAATAAATTTGAAGCATGGCAAACTTATCCTATTAAGTATGTATATTCTGGATGAGTGGCTAATTTTTCTTCTATTTGTTCAAATGTTAATAGGCCATCAGTTGCACCAAATTGAGAAACAACTCCAGCTGAGTTTACAGAACCGTACATAAGAGCCTTGCCAATATCTTTTCCATTGCGATATAGAGCTGCACAAAAAGTTGAAGCGAAGGAGTCACCAGCTCCTAATGTTGATACAACTTCTGCAGGGAATGTTGGGCAATAGTAGAAATTTTTACCTTCATAAGCATATGCACCTTTATTGCCATCTGTTATTACGACAACTTGGTAATCTTTAATTTTAAGAGCTTCTAACATTTTTTTAATGTCTCTGTGGATTACATCTTGTGAAAATTTTTCAGTCTTAGTATCGGGTCTAACTTCAATACCTGTAGTCATGCTTGCTTCTTCTTTGTTCATAACTACAATATGAGCAGAATCTAGGATACCTTTAAGGTGTTCATATCCTTTTTTAATGCTCGTTGTGCCAGCATTGAAGCATATTTTTGTGTCGTGTCTTTCAGCAAAATCAACAATTGGTTCAAGAACTTTATTAGACTCTCCATTTAATGGCGCAATATAAATTAAATCAGCATCTTTAATTGCTTCAAAATTTATATCGTCATGGCATATATTAGCGTTAGCTCCTCGGTGAGTTAATACCGTCCTGTCACCTTGAAAACTTACTAATATTACGGAAAAACCAGTTGAACACTCTTCTTTTTGTACAATATTATCAAGTTTGACGTTTTTATCTTTAAAGAAATGTAATATGCCGTCTGCATAAAAATCTTTTCCTATCTTGAATATTGCAGATGTTTCAAATCCTAAATTGCCAAAGTTACAAGCCGTATTAATACCGCCACCTCCGACATTAGAAGCAAATGTTGAGATGTCTATTTTTGAACCATAAGGGTAGCTCATGAAGTCTGCATTTCTATCTTTTGAACAAACTGATACAATATTTGCTTCGTCACATTCAACAAAAACGTCCATTGTTGCGCTACCGATTGTAATAACTTTTGGCATCTAAAAACCTCCTATATTCTACTATTATTCTATTACAAAGAGATTGCATGGTCATTTTGTAAACAATTGTAAAAAAAATATTAACGCATGGTGTACATTTTATACAGTTCATCTATAATGATTGTATACGAGGGTATGTGATTAATATATAAACGAAGCGTAACAAGCATTTAGTTTATCTATTAAAGAGTTTTATATTTAGATTAGGGATTATTAACAGCATTAGCTGTTAGGAAAGGTTTAGAGAAGAAGATGGCTCTTACTATTAACACGAACATTTCGTCGCTTATTGCGCAAAGAAACTTGAATGCTGCAACTAATGCATTGAATACTTCAATTGAAAGGATGACAACAGGCTATAGAATTAACCACGCTGGTGATAACGCAGCTGGCTATTCAATTGCTAATATGTGGGAAACTCAATTGGGTTCTTTAGATATAGCTGCAGATAATGCTGCTACTGGGGCAGATATGTTGACAACTGCAGAAGAAACTTATGATTTATTAACAAGTCACTTGCAACGTGTGAGAGATTTGACAGAACAAGCTGCCAACGGAACTTATGGTTCTCAATCTTTGAGAGCTATTCAAGCTGAAATTGTTGCAAGATTGCAAGAAGTTGATCGTATTTCAGCAAATTCAGAATTTAATGGTATTAAATTAATGTCATTTACTGCAGCTGGTGATGGTAGTGGTATTAGAGCAGAAGGTGTAAACTTACAAGTAGGCTTATATGCTGATATCAATAGTACAATTGTTCTTGGAACAGAATTGTTCAAAGATGCAAGTGTAAATGGTATATTTAAGGCAATGACTAAACAAGATGGTAGTGCTCAAACTTTAGATGATTTAATTAAGAAAGGTGGTGCGTCTGGTGGTGTAGCCGATTTAGGTTCAGCAACTGCATCTAATAAAGAAACTGCAATGCAAGCTTTTGCAGCGGCTTGTTGTGGTATGACTTATACTTCAGGTACTAAAACTCTTGCTTTAAATGATGGTACTGCTGGTTATGGTGCAAAAGAAATGTTAGCATACTTGGATGCTGGTATAAATGAAATCTCTGGTAGAGTAACAAAAATTGGTGCTGCTCAAAACCGTGTATCTTCAGCATTGACAGCGTTAGATGTACAATCACAAAATATTACATCTTCATTATCTACGCTTAGGGATACTGATATTGCTGCTGAATCTTCAAATTATATTCAAGCGCAAATATTACAACAAGCAGCTTCAACATTATTATCAACTGCAAACCAATTACCAAGTGTTGCGTTGAACTTAATTTAGTAATGTTAAATAAATTTTAATTTGTTGTTGATTGGGATATGTACTTATATGTGGGATTGATTCATCAATCCCTTTTTATTTTTTATTATAATAGAGTCCCGCTACTAGGTCTAAAAAATATATATGAATATGTAAACCAACTTCGCTAATATCTTATGTCACAAGTCAGCTGTTGAGACCTTTATAAAATCTTTACATCTTATTATGTTTTTGCTACTATTGAGTTGTAATTAGATAAAAGAGGAGTTTTAATCATGGGAATAATGACTGGTAAAAAAGGTATAATTTTTGGCGTTTCTAATACGCATGGTATTGCATACGCAATTGCACAACAATTATTTAATGAAGGTGCTGATATTGCTTTTACATATGCAGGCGATATTATGGAAAAACGTGTTAGACCTTTAGCAGAAGGTATGAACGCTAAATTAATTATGAATTGCGATGTTACTAAAGAAGATGAAGTAAAAGCAGTTTTTGAAGAATGTGAAAAAATCTATGGCAAATTAGATTTTGTTGTTCATGCAGTTGCTTTTGCTACTCGTGAAGATTTGATGGGTAGATTTATTGATACATCTAAAGCTGGTTGGGATATTGCAATGGGTGTTAGTGCATATTCATTAGTTTCTATTTGTAAACATGCAGAGCCTTTATTAAATGAAGGAGCTTCTGTATTTGCTTTAACATACCTTGGTTCTGAATATGTTGTAGCTAATTACAATGTAATGGGTGTTGCAAAAGCAGCATTAGAGTCATCAATGAGATATTTAGCCGCTGACCTTGGTAAAAAAGGTGTTAGAGTTAACTGTATTTCAGCTGGTGCTGTTAAAACACTTGCTGCTTCTGGTATTGCGGGATTTGGCAAAATGCTTAAAGCCGCTACTGCAAAATCACCTTTAGGTAGAAATGTTGCTCTTGAAGATGTTGGTAGAGCTGGCTTATATTTAGCTTCAGACTTGTCAACTGGTACAACAGGTCAAATCCTTTATGTAGACTGTGGTTGTCATGCAGTATATGCTTCATTAGATGAAATGGATTTGATTTCAAAAAGTATGGAATAATTAAACACCCAGCATCTATGTAATTAGATAGATGCTGGGCTATTTATTAAGTTAGGAGTAATTTTATGAAATTATTATTAAAATCTTTGGTTGTTTTATTAATTTCGGTATTTTTAGTTTCTAAGTGTGAAGCTATGAATTTTGCTGAAGGATACGAACAGTCAGGTAAAAAACCTATGATATTGCTAATTTATGCAGATTGGGCAGGTGATTATAAATCTTATATTAAAGTTTTAGATTCATTGGAAAAAGAATATGAAGATAAATTTAATTTCGTAAAATTAGATATTGCAAAACCTGAAGCTGCTGCTTTTAATGCAAAGTATCATATTTATCCAAACTTACCTTATATTTTAATGTTTAGAAATCAAGGTAAGATTTCAAGATATATACAAAGAAATTGTGCAATAGATTACTCTTGCGTTGAATCTAAAATGAAAACTTTTG
>JAZNBJ010000026.1:0-16300 GCA_045586965.1 Candidatus Gastranaerophilaceae bacterium
AAGCCTTTGGAGGTTATTATGGCGAATGAGATTTCTAAAATTTACAACGATATTGAAGAGCTTTTAAAAGTAGCTCGTTCCAAAGCCTATCACGCTATAAACTCCATTATGGTTGAAACTTATTGGAAAATCGGTCAAAGAATCGTTGAAGAAGAGCAAGCTGGTAAATCACGTGCAGAATATGGTAGTAAGCTTATAGAAAATCTTTCAAAATACTTAACCGAAACTTTTGGAAAAGGCTTTTCTGAGGCGAATTTGAAGAATATGCGTCAGTTCTATATAGCTTATCCTGAATTCGACAGACAGTGTCTAGCGAATTTAAGTTGGTCAAATATTGCAAGAATTATCAGGCTTGATAATCCCGCCGAAAGGAATTATTACCTAGAAGAGGCTGCTTCGCAAAATTGGTCTTATCGCCAACTTGAACGTAATATTAAAAGTGGTTATTATCATAGATTGTTATCAACACAAGAAGCAAATAAAGGAAATACCGATTTGCACAAATGTCTTCCAGCTGTAATTGATACAAAAGAGTTTGTAAAGGATCCTTATGTTTTAGAATTTTTGGATTTACCAGAAAACATTGAAGGAAAAGAAAGTGTTTTAGAAACTGCTTTAATAAATAATCTACAAAAATTCCTGTTAGAGTTAGGCAAAGGCTTCTCTTTTGTTGCAAGGCAGTTTAGAATCAGCACTGAAACTGACCATTTTTATGCGGATTTGGTTTTTTACAATTACATTCTTAAATGTTTTGTAGTTATTGATTTGAAAACAACAAAGCTTACTCACGCTGATATCGGACAAATGGATATGTATGTGAGAATGTTTGATGAGCTTAAGCGTGGTGCTGATGATAATCCGACATTGGGTATAATTTTATGTACAGATAAATCTGAAACAATGGTTAAATACTCAGTATTACAGGAAAGTCAGCAGATTTTTGCTAGTAAATACAAAACCGTTCTTCCAACCGAAGAAGAACTTGCTGATATGATAACCAAAGAAAACACAAAATTGTTATCGTCAGAGAATGACTAATTTAAATTATTCCATACCCAAAAATTCTCTCTCAATCATTTTCAAATTTTCTTCTGAAAGAAACTCTTTTTGTTTTGGCTTTTTATCATATTTTATCGAGTTTGTATATCGATTTACAAATGGAATGTTTTTAAGAATATTTATTAGCGAATAAATTTCTGGTGGTGGAGTTTTTTGATTATTATCAATGTCATTAGAGATTTTATTCATAATTTTTCTAGCAAACTCCAATAATTCTTTGCTGAAATTTTCTTTCTCATAGTTCATCTTGAATCGTTTTTTATCCCAGTTGTTTTTCTTTTTCCAATAAAATAAAATTCTTCTGGAAAGCCCGAGTTGTACTCCAATTTCAGCTACAGATTTTCTCTCATAAACATACATGTGTTCAGCTTGTGGTAGTTGGTTGTATTTAGTCATTTTATTTTCCTTATTTGCATTTTGAATTTTTAACACCATAATACGGATTTGTTTTTAAATAACCTTCTAGGAATGCTGATTTTAAAATACTTCCAAGTAAAGTCACTGCATTACTTGCTGTTTTGGGACGATATCGTTCTTTCATTTTTTGCATAAAATCAACAATCATTTCATAAGTAATTTCATTTAAATATTTTTCGCCAAAATTTGGCAATAGATTATATTTTAGCAACGATTTATAACCTTTCAACGTATTTTTGCTTAAACTCCGACTAGTAATATAATGTGCTGCCATATCTTTAAACAAGATTTTTTCATCTCTTAACTCAGGTTTTTCTAATAAACTAAAAGTTTTCTCAATTTTTTCAACATATTTATACAAACCATGTTCAAAGGCTATTTTATCCTCGTTCAAAAGGTATTCAAGCTCTGTTTTACAATCGTATTCTGCAATCATTTCTATTTCATCAAAGGTAAATTCTTTTAAATGCTTTGCTAATTTTTCTATGTTCATACAATCTGCTCCATTATTTCTTCTGTAATTTCGGTTAAATTATTTTCTTTGGCAAAATTTTCCATCTGATTTATTAACTGAACAATTTGCCGAAATCTGTTAAATTTTGAATGAATGTATTCTATTGCATCGGGGGTAAATGGGATTTCAGATAGTTGGTTTATAATTTGCGATAAATCATTTACTCCAAAGGTTTCAAATTTTAACACTTCTGAAAATCTATCATATAAATGTGTGTAACGTTCAAGCTTTCTATGTGCTAACCCCATACCGATAAAGATTATTGGACAACCAGTTTCATCGTGAATGTCTCTAAGAGTTTCAATAGTTTTATAGTTATTCATAAGATAATCAATCTCATCAATAAAAATTATTTGTGGGTTTTGTTTTAGTTTTTTAACAACAAGATTAAAATTATCTGAACTTAAAAACCTTGGGATTTCATCAAGTTCTTTGACCATTTCTTCCAAAAGCCATCTGCCAGTCATAAGGTTTGATGCTCTTAAATATACTCCATCATACTTGCACGCAAGCCATAATGCTGTTTGTGATTTTCCAAGTCCTGGCTCGCCATAAACAAGTCCCATTTTCGGAATATTTTTTGGTTTATTGATCAGGTTTTCGACTAATCCTATAAAGTTTTTCACATTCTGAGTTTTTACGAATACTTTATTCATAAAGCAGCTTATACTCCTTTGTATTTCTAAATTCTGCTATCCAAGAATTATTTGGATCATTCGCAACAAAATATTCATATTTTTCTGAATTATTTTTGAACAGTGTTTGAACACCATTTAAACAGGTATTAAACACAGGTTGAAGGGGTAAATATTTTTTTGCCCCCTCGCCCCTTGAGGGAGAGGGCTGGGGTGAGGGGTGTCTTGTTTCTAGCAATTTTATATCATCGGTTCCCAAATATTTTTTAACCGATTCAATCGTTTTCCTTTTTAACTTTCGTTGACGCACAATTTTCTGTTTGTAATCCTCAAAGTCTTTAACATCGCCCAGTAATTTTGCCATTGGATGAGTTTCAGTTACACGTTCTGCTGTACATAAATACTCGCCTTTTGGTGTGTAAACCTTAATGTTTGTAAGGTCAAATAAATTATATTTAATTAAAACTTTACTTTTAAATCCATACAGTCTTTCATCAAAATAATCACAGTTTAAAAACCTGATACCGTTTCTTTGAATTGTTTTGATTTCTGTTGCAAGCATTAAATCGTTAAGCGTATTAATATCAATATTTTGCCGTTTTCTTTCGGATAAAACTTCTGCAATTGTTTTATCGGAAGAATTCGGACAAGGCTGCGAGTTCTTAAAACTCAGCCACATATCAATCATTTTTATTGTTTCCTCAATTGTTGGAATAAAATCATTATGAAGGTTTTTGTGAAATTTTTCATTCCTCATTAAATATGCAGGTTTATTTTGAATGCTACTTCCGATATAACTTGGCAATAACTTTTCAAAACCTTCTTGAAATTCTTTGAAAAATCTTTCAATTACTTTTGCTCTCGCATTATATGGACGAGTAAAAACGGTTTCTATTCCAAGTTTTGAATATAGTCCGTTAAATCCTAATTCTGTAAACCCTCTGTCGTCAGTAAAATATTTAGCTCTAAAAGCTCGACCATTATCCTGATAAACAACTTTTGGTATCATATCGAGATTTATTATTGCATTCCTCAGAGCCGAAGCTATACATTGCGTATTTTCTTCAAGCATAATTTCATAGCCAACAAGCGCAGTCGATTTCCAATCCAAGAATCCAACCAAGGTTGCCCTACAAGGTTTTCCTGTAAATGGATTTATTACTTGAAACGCTAATTTATGACCATCGGCCACAAGAATGTCTCCGACTTCAAGTAAACTTGCATCGCGTTTTATATATGGCTCGACTTTATCAGATAAAGCCTTTTCACCATCACGGGCAAGAATCCATTTATCATAATTATTATCTTTAAACCATTTTGCATAACGACGAAATGTAATATCAGCGGGGATAAAACTTTGTCCTTGTTCATGCAATTTGTATTTAGTAAGTGCAATTGCTTTTCCAATTGATAATCTATTTGGATGTAAAAGCAAAGCCATAAAGATTTTTATTTCTTCATCATTCAGAACTGTACGATATTCTCGTACAGTTGCATATTTGTATTGAGGTAAAAGTTTTGTATAATCTTCTGTGCCGTTGAGCATTGAGTACCAACGATGTAAACTTCCACGAGAGATTTTACCTAAAATCTCAAATAAGTGGGAGTTTGAAGTATTATGCAATTTGACAAAATCGTAGTCAGCTTGGAGTTTGTTTTGAGATTTCTTCCTAAACTCAAGCCATTTATGAACTATATCTAATCTTGCTAGTGCTATTTGTTTTGATTTTTCTGGTATAAATTCTGCCATGTGTATGTTTCCTTTGCATACACATTAATTGCTCTCTTTCGCAGAAACATCAAGTCCTGAATCTCAATCTCAGAGACATTTAGACACATATCAAACTGGAAGACAAATTATTTTTGCACTTTGTTGCACAAAGTTGCACGGGGTAAATATTCAAATATATCAAGCCTTTAAGCCAAGTTTAAAGACAAAAAAACAAAATATGAGTGCAAAATAGTGCAAGAAAAGAGACAAAAGTGCAAAAATAGTCCCTCAAATATCAACACTATTAATCTGCCTCATTTGCCCTAAACTTGGTACTTTCTCTACAAAACTCCCATCACAAAAGTCCTGATAGGTTATATTCGCCTCCCATATATCTAATTATTAATTACATTAAAAAATCTGGAGATGGTGGGAGTCGAACCCACGTCCAGCGTGGATAAAAACTGATATCTACGAGTGTAGTTACTTATTATCTCGGACTGGCATGGAAAGTAGCCTAACCTAATCCAATCCAAAGACTTTTTACGGAAGTCTAACCGTCGGTAGTTATCTTGATGCGCATACTACCATTTGCGCACTGCATCTTGCATAATCTCATCTAGTACAACGGCAAGATGGTCATACTAGAGGGCTAATAGCTGCAATTAGGCAGCTAGTCTATTTTGACCGAAGTTAGCATAAACAACATTAGATTTGTCGTTTCTTTTTAAATGCTCGTTGATAACCGAGAACAGCGCTCGGACTCGCAACCCGGATCTACCAATCACGTCGTCAAAACCAGTACATCCCCATGATTGTTTTGTTTGAAGTTTTTTCAATGTGCGTTCTAACAGTATAAGCGATTTTTATTGCTTTTGCAATATTAGCCCCTCACCCAAGGTATCACCCCTCCTGTCATTTCGTGACATCCTCCCCATCCAGGGCGGAAGGCTAGTTTATATCTTCTCAAAATCTACTGCACCGTGTTTACAAATTGGACAAATAAAATCAGCAGGTAAATTTTCGCCTTCATAAACATATCCACAAATCTTACAACGCCAGCCTTTTTTATCTGTTGCTTTGGGCTTTGGCTTGATGTTTTTTTGGTAAAAATCATAAGTAACTGTCGGTTTCTCTGACAGAACTTCCGCCGCTACAAGCTGAGCGATAAACATAATATGTGTACCTAAATCAATTTCTTGCTGTACAAAAGCTGACATAAAAGCATTTGTGTTTTTTGTAATGTATAACACTTCATTTGGGCTACGTTTTACATCATAAAAATTAGCGAATTTATCAACATTTTTTCCACATTGATAGCCAAAGTTTTTAAACACATCAAATTCAGCGCCTTCTGTAAGAACAGAAATATTAAACTTTCTTGTGTGTTGAATCATTTCACAAGTGTAATTATTTTTATTTACACAAACTGCAACCTGCAAAGGTTCAGATGTTACTTGCATAACAGAATTGACAATGCAACCGTTGTCTTTTTCGCCTTCACGAGCTGTTAAGACATAAAGTCCGTATCCGATTTTAAATAATGCGTTTGTGTTCATTTTTTACCCTCACCCGAATTTCTAAACTCGTTCCTCGTTAAGAAATTCTACCCTCTCCGCCTTCCACTTCGCTTCCCGGAGAGGGAAATGCGGATGCGTTTGTGTTCATTTGGTATCACCCCATCCCATCCTTCCCCATCCAGGGAAGGAGTTATTTTAGTCCTTTTTTACCTTGCGGATTCTAATTTCGTTGTCTTGCATATAAAGCTCAACTTCATCTAAAACTGGGTTTATGTCATTCATATCTAGAACAGCCTTTGGAATTACAATGCCCCAACTGTTACCAATTTGTGCAAGTTTTTTCTTAATCATATTAACCTCTGTTATTACAAATATTATAACAATTATTTCTTGACAATTGTAATTATAAAGGTTATTATCATGTAATTACTTAGTAATTACATGATAATAAAACGGGAGTTTAATATGGACTTAGAAATCTTAGAAAACAAGCTCAATACAATAGCATCAAAGATACAAATAATAGAGTCATTAGCTCGAGTAACTCTCGATGCTGTAAGAGATGGTGGCAACCTCAAAGAAATTGACAAAGAGTGTTTGTTAATTGTTTTGAATAATAGAATAAAAGATTTAGATATTAAAATGCAAAAAGCTATATTGTATTTATTTCAATAATTCTGATAGCTCACCAAACTGTGCAATCGAAAGTTTTTCTCCACGGATATTTTCATCAAGTCCCATTTCTTGAAGAGCAGAAACAATTTTATCCCTATCAAAACCGCCACCTAGAAGGCAATTTTTCAAAGTTTTTCTTCTTTGTGCAAAAGCTGATTTAATCACCCTTCTAAAGAATGTATAATCACTAAGTTTTAATAAAGGCTCTTTTCTTACTTTTAAAGAAATCAAAGCTGAATTAACTTTTGGTGCTGGATAAAAAGAGCGTCTTCCTACGACTCTTATAATTGAACAATCTGCCCAGAACTGTGAAAGTATTGTCAAAAGTCCGTATTGTTTAGCCGAGCTTTTTTCTGTCGCTACAACTCTATGGGCAACTTCTTCTTGCACCATAAGAATAATATCTTCAATAACCGCACGATTTTTGTTCGCTAAATCATCAATTTCACCAAGCAAATGTGCAATAATCGGCGAAGTAATATAATATGGGATATTTGCAACAACTTTAATTTTTTGACCGCCTGAAAGTTCTGAAATATCTGTTTTTAAGATGTCATTATGGATTAATTCCAAATTATCACATTCAAGTTTTTTTAATTCTTTGATTGCTTCTTCGTCAAGTTCTACTGCGATAACTTTTTTGGCAAACTTTACTAATTGTTCTGTTACAAAACCAACTCCAGGGCCGATTTCAAGCACAATATCATCCTTTGTAATTTGAGCATAATCAAGTATATCCTCGATTACTTCAGGATTTACAAGGAAATTTTGTCCTAATCTTTTTTTAGTTCTAAAGAACTTTGCTCGTTGTAAATAATCCACCATGGTATTCATAATAATACAAATAGGGAAATGTTTAAAGAGTTTGTTTTGAATAAAGTGACTATTGTAAAAAGACGTTAAGACTTTAAGTCGTTAAGGTATTAAGTTCTTTTAGTTCGCTAACGCTCACAAATTTTATATTTTTAATGAACTTAACGTCTTAATGCCTTAACGTCATAACGCCTTTTTTGAATTATAATTAAACAACAAGGAGTACGTAATGCTAAAAACAGAAGAACGTTTAGAGTATAGCCAGCTTTTGAATGAATTTATTTTGGGCTGTAAAACAGATCAAAGAATAGGTATGGAATACGAAAGAATACCAGTTTCGTATTATGGGAAAAATGTTGTACCTTACGAAGGCGAATTTGGTATGTGCGAATTTTTGCGAGAGTTGGCAAAAATTGATAATTGGGACTATATTTTAGATGGAGAAGATATAATAGGTCTTAAAAAACTTCATGAAACGATTACACTTGAGCCTGGATGTCAATTTGAATTAAGCTTAGAACCACAAAAACATATTAAAGAATTAAAAAAACGTATCGAAGAAATTGATAAAACAATGAAGCCAATATTGGAAGAATTTGACATTAAATTTCTTAATGTTGGAGTCTCACCTAAAACAACTTACAAAAACATAAAGTTAATACCCAAAAGAAGATATCATTTGATGGCAAAATATCTTTGGGGAATTCTTTCTGATGTTATGATGCGAGAAACTGCGGGTATTCAGGTTGGAATTGATTTTTCATCTGAAGCTGATGCAATGCGAAAGTTTAGGCTTGTAAATTTAATGATGCCATTTTCAACCGCTATGTTTGCAAACTCTTCAATCCGTGGCGGAGTAGATACAGGTTATAAGTCTTTTAGAGCTTTGGCTTGGTTGAATACAGATAATGAAAGATGTGGCTTTGCGACTGATTTCACTAAAAATATGTGTTTTAAAGATTATATAAATCAACTTTTAGAAACACCAATGATTTTTATCAACCGTAATGGTAGTTGTGTTAATCTAAATGGAAGCTTAACTTTTAAACAATACATGGAAAAAGGGTTTGAAGGATTTTTGCCAACAATTGAAGACTGGAGATTGCATTCTAATTTGTATTTTCCAGAAGTTCGATTAAGAAATTTTATTGAAATTCGTAATCATGATTGTGTTGGTGGGGGCTTAGAATATTCTATTCCAGCTTTGTATAAGGGAATTATGTATTCAAATTCTGCTTTGGAAGAAGTGGAAGAGCTTTTGAATAAATATACAGTCAATGAGATAAAAGAATTGCGTTATAAAGTTGCTCGTTCGGCAATGAATTCAACTATAAATGGGAAATCAATTCTTCCTGTTTGTAAAGAAATTGCAGAAATTTCTTACTATACTTTAAAAACAGAAGGTGACGGAGAAGAAGAGTTTCTTGCACCTTTGATTGATATGCTAAAAACAGGGAAATGTCCTGCAGATTTGTAAAAAAGACGTTAAGACATTAAGATGTTAGGATGCTAAGTTCGTTACAAATAAATAAGATCTATGCGAATGTAAAAATCTTAAAGACCGAAAGGCTTCTTGTTTTTGTTCAAAAAGTATAGTATAATTCTTCTTATAAAAAAGAGGAGAGAGATAAATGCAGACTTTGAACAAGAATGAGGGTTTAATTACCCAAATTATTGGTCCAGTTATTGACGTTGAGTTTCAGCAAGGTGAATTGCCTGAAATTTATAACGCTTTGAATATTACAATGGATGACGGTACAGTGGTAGTAGCAGAAGTTCAACAAATGTTGGGTTCTAATAGAGTAAGAACAGTTGCTATGTCATCTACAGATGGTCTTAAAAGAGGAATGAAGGTTGTTAACACCGGCGAACCTATTAAAGTTCCTGTTGGTAAGCCAATTTTAGGTAGAATTTTGAACGTAATTGGTGAGCCTGTTGATGAAATGGGGCCTATTGAAACTAATGATTATTTACCAATTCACAGAGAATCTCCAAAATTAGTTGATCAAAATACTGAAATCGAAATTCTTGAGACTGGTATTAAAGCAATCGACCTAATTCAACCATACCAAAAAGGTGGTAAAATTGGTCTATTTGGCGGTGCTGGTGTTGGTAAAACAGTTCTTATTATGGAGCTTATTCACAACATTGCATCTGAACACTCTGGTGTATCAGTATTTGGTGGTGTAGGTGAAAGAACTCGTGAAGGTAATGACTTGTGGAACGAAATGAAAGAATCAGGTGTTATCGACAAAGTTGCACTTATCTACGGTCAGATGAATGAACCACCTGGAGCTCGTATGAGAGTAGGTCTTTCAGCTCTTACAGCTGCAGAATACTTCCGTGATTTTTCAAAACAAGATGTATTATTATTTATTGATAACATTTTCAGATTTACTCAAGCAGGTTCAGAAGTATCAGCACTTCTTGGTCGTATGCCTTCTGCGGTTGGTTATCAGCCAACTCTTGCTACAGAAATGGGTGAATTACAAGAACGTATTACTTCTACAAAAGATGGTTCAATTACATCAGTTCAGGCAATCTACGTTCCTGCGGACGACTTAACTGACCCAGCTCCAGCAACAACATTCTCACACTTGGATGCTTCAACAGTACTTTCAAGACAAATTGCTCAGCTTGGTATTTATCCAGCAGTTGATCCGTTAGCTTCTAACTCAAGAGTTCTTGATCCAAATATTATTGGTGAAGAACATTATGAAGTTACAAGAAAAGTGCTTGAAATTCTTCAAAAATACAAAGAGTTACAAGATATTATCGCAATTTTGGGTATGGATGAATTATCTGATGAAGATAAAGAGACTGTAAACAGAGCAAGAAAAATCCAAAGATTCTTGTCTCAACCATTCTTCGTAGCTGAACAATTCTCAGGTATTTCTGGTAAATATGTTAAGTTAGAAGATACTATTAGAGGCTTCAAAGAAATTATCGAAGGTAAACACGATGATCTTCCTGAACAAGCTTTCTACATGGTAGGTACAATTGAAGAAGCTGTTGAAAAGGCAAAAACATTACAGTAAAGGCGTTAAGTCGTTATGGCTTTAAGACGTTAAGTATATTAAAAATATATGAGCGAAGCGAATTAAATGAATTTAGTGCCTTAATGACTTAAAGTCTTAAAGACTTTAAATGAGGTTAGCATGCTATTAAAAATAATCACACATGAAAGAATAGTATTTGACGGTGAGGCTGATGAAATTGTCATTCAAGCTCAAACAGGTCAAATCGGTGTTTTGAAAGACCACATTCCTTTTACAACTGTATTAGAAGTTGGTGTTACAAAGGTAAAACAGGGTGATAAAATACGTTATTTTGCAACAATGGGTGGTGTTTTTCAATTCAAAGACAATGTGGCAACTATTCTAACAGATGTCTGTGAAGACGGTTGCAATATTGATGTCACCCGTGCAAATGATGCTAAAAGTAGGGCGGAAGCTCGCTTAGCTGATGCAGATGCAAAAATTGATTCTCAACGAGCACAAGCAGCGCTAGCTCGCTCACTTGCGAGATTAAAAGCAGCTTTGAATAAATAAAAAACATTAAAATTTGTAAAAAAAAAGCCGATTAACCAAGATTTAATCGGCTTTTTTAGCAATTTTTTAAAAGTAAAATACTTTATATAAATAAGGGGATAACAATAAAAAAGAGGTTAATATGACAAATAACTTCAATGTTAGCACAAGTTTTACAAGTTCAAATTATATTGATTTTGGCAAAGATAAAAATAAGTCAAATTTTGAAAGCTTTAATACATATAACTTATCCATGCAAAAAGGTAATCTCACAACATCTTTTGGATTAGGTGTTGACACTCAATTTAATATGGATTCACCTGGAGGAAGAAAAAATGTACCTGCTATTGAAGCAAAAGTAAAATATAATATTACGGATAATCTAAACGCACAAGCAAGATTTCGCAAAATTGGTGATGCAGAACAATATAGAGTAACTTTTGGCGGAAGTTATAACTTTAATAAAAATAATTCTATATATACAGCAGCACATTTAACAACAAAACATAACGATAACGGATTTAAAACAAATACAGGTGGCTGGGTTGGCTACACTCATAAATTCGGAAAATGTTCATTATCAGCAGAATTGCAACAAAATATCCCTTTCAATGGAGATATTCAATCAAACGATACTATGGTAAATATAATAGCAAGTATTCCGTTTTAATAAAAAGGTTTCTTTCTTGACCTCAAACCCTGTTTGTCCTACCATGCAAGAGTAAGTTTAGTACTTAAATAAGGAGAAAAGGTAATAATTTCAGCTAGTAGTTGGACTTACTATCTTGAAAGAAAAGGAGAAAAAATGTCAAGAAAACCAATTATTGCAGGAAACTGGAAAATGAATTTACTTCAAGCTGATGCAAAAGCTTTGTTTGAAGGCATTAAAGGTTTTGTGAAAGATTTTTCAGCACAACAACTTCCTACAGTTGTAGTTGCTCCAGTATTCACATCTTTATCAGTTGTAGAATCTGTTAAATGTGATTGCGGTTGCGGTGGTAATAAAATCAATATCGCTGCGCAAAACTGTCACTGGGAAAAAACAGGTGCTTATACTGGTGAATTATCAGTAGAAATGCTTGCTGATGCTGGTTGCTCATACATTATTATCGGTCACTCTGAAAGAAGACAATACTTCTCAGAAACTGATGAAATGATTAATAAAAAAGCTAAAGCTATCTTAGCAGGTGGATTGATTCCTATTATTTGCTGTGGTGAAACTCTTGAACAAAGAGAAGCTGGTGTTACTGATGAACACATCGCTACGCAAATTAGAGCAGCTCTTAACGGCTTAAGCGAAGAAGAAATTTCTAAATCAGTTATCGCTTACGAACCAATCTGGGCTATCGGAACAGGTAAAACTTGTGATTCTATCGAAGCTAACAGAGTAATCGCTATGATTAGAAACGTTGTTAAACAAGTATCAAGTGAATCTGCTGGCGAAGCAATCAGAATTCTTTACGGCGGTTCTGTAAAACCTTCTACTATTGAAGAACAAATGTCTCAATCAGACATCGACGGCGCTTTAATCGGTGGTGCAAGCTTAACAGCTGAAAGCTTTAACGAAATTATTGCTAATACAATGAAAGTTAGCGTATAATTAAGGCTTAAATTTTTTAAAAAAGGCGGTGGTTTTATCATCGCCTTTTTTGTTTGTTAAATTAAACTTTTTAAACAGAAATTTTAATTATACCGAACTAATTCTAAAGTATTATTTTGTAACATTTCTTAATATTTGTAAAATTAAGTGTTTATGCCTGTCTTGCCGATGGCTCTAGTTTTTAAGTGTTATAAAAAAAATAAAAAATCTTGATTAAATCTTATTTTGTTGGTATATTTGATAATGGACTTTTATAGTCCTAAAGTAGTACACATTAAAAAAGGTTAGAAATTATGACATTACCAAATGTAGCTTATTTTTCAATGGAAATTGCAATGGACCAATCACTAAGCACTTATTCAGGTGGTTTAGGGTTCTTAGCTGGTTCACACATGCTTTCCGCAGGTTATTTACAAATGCCAATGGTTGGTGTGACAATGTTATGGTCTTATGGTTACTATGACCAACGTATCGACCACTCAGGCAATGTAGAAGTTGCTTACATCAGAAAATATTATGATTATTTAGAAGACACTGGTATCACTGTTGAAGTTGATTCATTCGGTGAAAAAGTTAAAGTTAAAGCTTTCAAAGTAAACCCAGAATTATTTGGAACTTGCCCTGTTTACTTGCTTACAACTGACATTGAAGGTAACAGTGATTGGGCTAAGAGCATTTCTCACAAGCTTTATGACGGAAATGAAAAAATAAGAATTGCACAAGAAACAGTTCTTGGTATTGCTGGTATTAGAGTTCTTCAAGCTGCAGGATTCAATTTTGATGTTGTTCACATGAACGAAGGTCACGCATTGCCTGCTGCATTTGAACTTTTAAGACAATATAACGGTAATTTACAAGAAGTTAGAAAGAAAACTGTATTCACAACTCACACTCCAGTTGCTGCTGGTAACGAAGTTCACTGGGTTGACAAACTTCATGAAGGTGGCTTCTTTGCAGGTGCTAGCCGTGAAACAGCTGTTCAATTGGGTGGTGAAAACTTCTCTCTTACAGTTGCAGCTTTAAGAATGTCTAGAATTGCAAACGCAGTATCACAATTACACGGTTTAGTTGCTAATAAAATGTGGGAATGGGTTGAAGATAGATGTCCAATTAGAGCTATTACAAACGCTGTTAACCTACATTATTGGCAAGACCCACGTATGGATGGCGATAAATCATTCGATGATTTGTTAGCTACAAAACGTGAAATGAAAGAAGAATTATTCAAATACATTGCAAACGTTGCAGGTAAGAGATTTAATCCAGATGTATTAACTATCACTTGGGCAAGAAGATTTGCAGATTACAAACGTGCTTGGTTAATCTTGATGGATAAAGATAGAATTAACAAATTGTTGGATGAAAATAAAGTTCAAATCATCTTTGCTGGTAAATTCCACCCAGATGATGTTATGGGTAAAGAAATGTTTAACAAGTTGTTAAATCGTTCTCACTCATTGAAAAATGTTGTTGTATTACCAGGTTATGAATTACAACTTTCAGGTATGTTGAAACGTGGTTCAGATATTTGGTTGAATACACCTCTAAGACCATTCGAAGCATCTGGTACTTCAGGTATGTCAGCTAATATGAACGGTGCTTTACACTTATCAATCTTTGATGGTTGGACAGTTGAAGGTACATTCAACGGTATCAACGGTTACACAGTTGAGTACGAAGGTCTTGATGACGATATGCCTTGGGAAGAAAGACACTGGAAAGATCATGAATGCGTAATGGATATTATTGAAAATCAAATTATCCCTACTTACTACAATAACAAGCAAGAATGGGCTAGATTGATGAGACAAGCAATTAGAACAGCAGAAGCATACTTCAATTCTGACAGAATGGTTATTGAATACTATAACAGATTGTATGCTCCAATTGCACACGATGATTGCTCAGCAGGTGAGAAGAAAAAAGAACTTAATGTTTCTGAAACACCTACATTTGATGCTTGGACTTATTCAAATATCAAATAAGTAATAAAGAAATATCGAAAAGGCTTTGATTTATTAATCAAGGCCTTTTTATTAGCAAAATTTTATCATATTACTTGGTAATTTTATTTTTTGGTTCTATAATTGAATTATAGAAGGAGCGCAAATCATGAAAAAAGAATTAATTTTCTTAGGCCCACCTGCCTGTGGAAAAGGAACACAAACAAACAAGTTATCAGAATACCTAGGTTTTCCGCATATTGACACTGGTTCGCTTTTAAGAGCAGAAATTGCTAAGGAAACAGAAGAAGGGCTTGTTGCAAAATCTTTTATCGATAAAGGTCAACTTGTTCCAATCGATTTAGTTGCAACAATTATTGGCAAAAAACTTGCAGAAGATGATTGCAAAAATGGTTATGTTTTAGACGGTTATCCAAGAAGTCTAGAACAAGCTGTAGAGCTTGATAAAATCAACGAAAAAATAGACGGTGATGAAAAAGTTTCATTCAAAGCGATTTATTTTGATATTGATACACAAATTCTTTTAGAAAGAATTATTTATCGCCAATCTTGCCCTGTATGTGGAGAAATTTATAACAAAAAATTTAAACCTTCTAAGGTAGAAGATGTATGCGATAAATGCAATGTTAAACTCAAAACAAGAGATGATGATAATGCAGAAATCGCACAAAAACGTTTTGATACATACTTTGAACAAACTGCACCTTTGATTGAGTTTTATGAAAAGAAAGGTGTTTTGCACAAAATCAACGCAAACGGTTCTATTGAAGAAGTTTGGGAAAGATTGTTAGAAGCGGTTAATAAATAAATGTTGGGGTAGAAACCACAACCTACGAATTTTAAAACTTACTAAAAAACCTCGGATTATCCGAGGTTTTTTAGTATTATTTTGTAACCAATTCTTTAACTTTTCCTCTTTGAATTTTTCTTGTTGCTGTTCTTGGTAAAGGACCATCTACAACCATAATATTAATCGGTCTTTTATATGGCGCAAGCTGTTTTGACAAACGTTTAACTTCGTCTTTCAAAGCTTTTTCTAACTCAGTACCTTGAAGTTCAGCTTTCATTTGCTCAGAAGGTACAACAACAAGTGCGATATCTTCTGTGCCGTCTTTAGCACCACCTTCTCTTGAATGACCAAATACGCAGATTTCAGCGAATTTATCACTTTTTTCTAAAACAGCTTCTACTTCTTCAGGGAAAACTTTTTTACCGCCTGAAAGTACAATCATGTTTTTGATACGACCTGTAATGTAGACATTTCTGTTTTCCAATCTAGCTTTATCGCCTGTGTGGAACCAGCCGTCTTCGTCAATAGCAGCAGCAGTTAGCTCAGGCTGGTTATGATAGCCTTTCATAATTGAAGGACCTTTAAGCAACAATTCGCCTGTTTCTGAATCAATTTTGCCTTCAAATCCTGGTAATAATTTACCAACTGAACGCAAATCTCTGTTCCAACCGCTGTTAAATGATGCAACAGGGCTTGTTTCAGTTAAGCCATAGCCTTCGTATACTTCGATACCAATTCTACGGAAGAATTTTGCGGTTTCAAAATCGTAAGGTGCGCCGCCTGACATAAATGAACGGAAATGACCACCAAAACAATTATGCAATCTTCTAAACAAAATCTTTTTAACCCATCTGAAAGGTAAAAATTTTGCTGTATAGTGGAAGTTTAGCTTAAACATTGTTTGATAGAACTTTGGCGCATTTCTCATTTCAGCTTCTAGTGTTGTTCTTAGAAGTCTTAAGAACGCTGGAACAGAAATCATAAAATGAATTTTTCTATCTTTAATTATGTTTAAACAGTCTTTTGGTTTAAGGCTCTGTGTATAGTATACAGAAAATCCCATATTCAAGAA
>JAZNBJ010000027.1:0-17761 GCA_045586965.1 Candidatus Gastranaerophilaceae bacterium
ACCGTGGGTTCGAATCCCACCTCCTCCTCATTTAGAACAGAGTCTTTTTAGACTCTGTTTTTTGTTAAGTAAAATAAAGTTTGTAGCCCCTTTTCTAGCATTTATGGTAAAATTTATATTGATAATAATTTAGTTATTATCAATGGAATTAAGGAAAACTTCTTCTAAACATCATAATAGATTAATAAAGTTGGAGTTTATAGACAAGACATCACAATTGGTTATGACAAAATCTATTTGAACGGCCACGCAAATCAATTGAAGTTTAAAAGAGAAAATAAAGAGCTTAAAAAATATTAAGCGCCAATTGCTGTTCAGGAGGACCTAAAATTGAATAAGAACAAAATAAATGTATGTGTTGCTTGTGATGACAATTATTCAAAATATGCAGGTGTCGTTATAGCTTCTGTTCTCAAAAATGCCAGCCCAACAGATGACTTATCGTTTTTTATTTTAGATGGTGGTATAACTTCTGAGCATAAAGAAGAAATCTATTCGTTAAAATCTATAAAAGATTGTGAAATTAATTTTGTTGAGATTGATCAGTCTTTATTCACTGAATATTCAAAAATCAAAACACACTCTTATATTACTATTGCAACATATTATCGACTTAAGCTTCCTTCTCTATTACCTAACGTTGATAGAATTATTTATTTTGATTGCGATATTGTTATTAACTCAAGCTTATACGAATTATTTAACACAGAAATCGATGATTGTCTTATCGCTGGGGTTAAAGATATTAACAAAAAAATGCTGAGAAAAAATCCGACTTACGTTAATGCTGGCATGCTAGTATTTGATTTGAAAAATATGAGAGCTGATGGAACAGAAAATAAGTTTTTGGATTGGACAATCCAAAATGCAGATTCTATAAAAGTTGGTGATCAGACAATTATTAATGAAGTTTGTAAAAATAGAATCAAAATTGTTGATGACAAATGGAATGTTCAATCGTCTAATTTTACAAATCGCTCAAGCTACACAAAATCACCTAGTGTAATTCACTATGTTGCGAAGAAAAAGCCTTGGCATTGGGCAAGTTTTTCATATCACAGAGATTTGTATTTCAAATATCTACAACTCACACCTTGGAAACTTAGCGAAGAAGAATATAGACATTGGACAAAAGACAATCAAAAAGCTTCTTTAGTAGAATATTTTAAATACAGGCCTACATTCTTTTTAAGACCAAGATTTTATGTAGCATTGTATCATACATATTTAAAAAACTTTTTATCTAATAATTAATTTAATAAACTTAGGAGAAAATAATGATTTTAGTAGCTGGTGGAGCTGGATATATTGGAAGTCATTGTGTAATGGCATTACTAGAAAGAGGAGAAGAAGTTGTTGTTTTTGACAACTTGTCAACTGGACACAAAGAAACAATAGACACATTAAGTAAGTTTGGCAAATTGAGCTTTGTACAAGGTGATTTGCTAAATAACGATGACTTAAAAAAATTATTTGACAACTTTAACATTGATAAAGTTATCCACTTTGCAGCTTTTTCGCAAGTTGGTGAATCCGTTAAAGACCCTCAAAAATACTACATTAATAATGTGTGCGGAACTCTTAATCTATTATCTGCAATGCTTGAGCATGACATAAAGAAAATTGTATTCTCATCTACTGCAGCTACTTATGGCGAGCCTGAATACATTCCTATTGATGAAAAGCACCCTCAATGCCCTATCAATCCATATGGACAAACTAAACTGATGGTAGAGAAGATTATGGATGATTATGACAAAGCTTACGGGCTAAAATCTGTCAGACTAAGATATTTTAACGTTGCAGGGGCTGATAGTGAATCTCGAATCGGTGAATGGCATGACCCTGAAACACATTTAATTCCTAACATCTTGAAATCAACATTTAGTAATGGCAAAACTTTTGAAATGTATGGAAACGACTATAATACTAAAGACGGGACTTGCGTTAGAGATTACATAAACATTGAAGATTTAGTTAATGCACATCTACTGGCTTTAGAATATTTAAACAAAGGTGGCGAAACTAATTATTTTAACTTAGGTACAAATGACGGAAATACTGTTAAAGAAGTTTTTAACGCTTGCGAAAAAGTAACAAAAAAAGATATTGAAGTAAAGCAAATGCCACGCAGAGAAGGCGATCCGGCGAGCTTAATTGCCGACAACGCAAAAGCTAAACAAGTTTTAAATTGGAACACTGACAAAACTTTAGAAAACAGTATACAAACAGCTTATGAATGGGAAAAAACTTTATATCAAAAAATAAATCAAATATAAATTTAAAAAATTATTAAGATTTTTCTTAACATGACAAAACATGTAGACAGAATGGCAGAAAACGTATACAATAGGTATAGATACAAGAGAGTAGAGTTCTGAAAGGCAGAACTAAAGAGATAGGAGATTATTATGAACAGAGAAGAACTAATTGCAGAAATTTCAAAAAGCGCAAAAGTTACTAAAAAAGTAGCTTCAGAAGTTTTATCAGCAACACTAGACACAATCCAAATGTCAGTAAAAAAAGGTAACAAAGTTACTTTAGTTGGCTTTGGTACATTTGAATCTAGAAAAAGAGCTGCTAGAATCGGCAGAAACCCTCAAACTGGTAAAGAATTGAAAATTGCTGCTAAAAAAGTTCCTGCATTCTCAGCAGGTAAAAAGTTTAAAGAACTTGTAAAATAGTTTTTGAACAAAATTGAAACGAGGTAGGAAACTACCTCGTTTTTTTTATTATTTTTTTACTATTTAAAGAAAGTATAGAAGTGATAAAACTGCCATGGTGCTTTTTTTATCATTTTCTCTAAAAATAATAAATAATTTCTCATAATAGTATCATTATTTTTATCAAGCTGTTCTTCCAAAAAGATATCATATCCGTTTTTTGATTTTAAACAACTTACAAAATATACATGACTATCCAAAATTTTAGCCAATCTAAAAGAGCCTTGTGGCAAGTTTATTTTTCGTCCAAGAAGTTCTAATTCAACTACCCTATCAGGATTATTTGCGGCTATTCTATCCCCCGCAATAAATGCAATACCGCCATTATTCAAATCGTCATCAAGTTGCGCAACTGTTGACAAATCTATTTCTTCAATTGGATATACTTTTAAATTATC
The DNA here is from genome assembly GCA_045586965.1 of Candidatus Gastranaerophilaceae bacterium. Lineage (GTDB taxonomy): Bacteria > Cyanobacteriota > Vampirovibrionia > Gastranaerophilales > Gastranaerophilaceae > CAG-196. The sequence goes on from JAZNBJ010000027.1 coordinate 3,122, forward strand.
ATGCTTTTTTGCCACTGAATTTATAAATTGATTAAAAGTTGTGCAGTGTTCTTTTTGTAAAAAAATAGTTACACTACTTGGCTGAACAATACTATTATCAGCTAAAAAAGATTTCATCATATCAACATTGCCAACATGATTACACAAAAAAAGAACACCTTCTTTTCTATTTATCTGTGCAAATAAATTTTCTTTAGCTTCTTTATCAGCAAAAGCTATTTTTTTGTTATTAAAAGTTCCCGCAAAAGCTTCCATTTTATACACTAAAGACTCTGCATAAGAAAAAACATGTCTAAAACTATTGCAAAAAGTTGGCTTAAAAGTTTTGTCATTAGTGTAATTATACAAAGTCTCAAAATATTCATGCGAAAACTTTTTTATGTCTTTATTTGCTAAAAGAGTAACTATAGCAACAAAAAAAGCAATTAACAAAGCGACTTTTGTTCCCAATATTTTATACAAATACCAAGTAAGCAAAAGACGTTTTTTACCCGCCGATTTTTCTTTTATTTTATACCATTCCATTCTTTTTACATTCCAATAAAGTATAATCAAAAGGCCCAATATTATTATAAATTTTATTGACAGTCAAACCCGCTTTATTAACAAGTTCAATCATTTCTGATTGTTCATACATTTTACTTACACCATTAGCCATACAAGTGAAATAAAGAGATATATGAACTAGCGACGATTTAGCTGCATCAAAATTTTGATTATCTGTAAATGGTTCAAGTATAAAAATACTAGAATTTTCATTAATATTTTTGCTTAGATCAGTTAAAATTTTCAATATCTGTTCCTTTGAGAAACAATCTAAAAATTGGCTCATTAAAATTGCTGAATTTTTCATATCTGGGTACAAAATATTTTCATCAAGCACATTTACTGGATAAAAATTGCAGCCTTTTAACTCAGGCTCATTCAATCTTACTGAAATATTCTCAGGCAAATCCAACATTGTTATTTCACTTTTGCCGTTTCTTAAACATATCTTTTCGAATTTTCCAGTATTACCGCCAATATCAAAAATTTTATTAAAATCTTTAGATATTATTTCATATATTTTGTCAAAACTATTGTCAGAATACAAATTATCAAACTCATACCAGCTTGTTTTTAAAGGTTCCTTTAATTCTGGCAATAATGGATAAATTGTTTCACTTTCTTTAATGAATTTATGCAACCCAACTGGCTGTTTTTCTAAAAAAGAACTTGTTAACTCGCTTGCACCTAAATAACAAATATCTCTTACAAAATTAAAATTAGCAATAGTCATTTCGTCATACAAAAAAGCCTCGCCTTTTGTAGAAAGCTTATACAAATCTGTATCTTTTTCAATAATATTAATTACTTCTGCGACTTGCAAAAGAGTTTTAATCGTATATTCATTAGAATTTAGTCTGCTAATTATTTCTTCAAGCGATAAATATTGATTATCCAGTAGCTTTAATAACCCAATGTCTAACATTGTTGCAACTGCTTGAAATGATAATGGTGCAAAAGCTAAATTTTGAGCTTCTGAAAGTGCGTTTATTCTATTATTTTTTCTATCTTTACGTCTAATCATAGGAAAATTATATCATACCTCATCTTTTACTGTAAAAATTTTAATCAAAACATAATTAAAAACTATTCCTAGCCATAAGGTCAATGCTAAGAGACTTATTAGTCTAAAACCTGTAAATGACAATAAGAAAAACGAAACTGATGTTGTTATGCAAGCTAAAAATATTGCAGTTTCGGTTTCTTTGGTTTTGTTTTGAGCAAATATTGAATAATCAATTGTAAATCCTAATGCCAACAAAATTCCAAGCATATTAAATAAATTCAATTTTATTCCTAATAAAGAGATAAAAGATAAAACAAAAACTGAAGAAATCAATATTGGCAAAAACATCCTAACTGATTTTTTAAATCCATAAAATTTAAAAAGAAATAAAAATATTATCGCATAAATAGCAGGTAATATTTTAATAAAAATTACACGATAATATTCTAAGTAATCAGAAATGGTTTTCTGAAAATTAACTATCTCTACATCTTTTTCATCAAATTGAGGTAAGTTATCAGAAAAAGCCATTATTACAGAAGTTTCATTATCAAGCATTAAATCATTAAAAAAGTTATCCACATTAAAATCTTTATAAGAAAACTTTTTCTCAATATTCTTTTCTATTTGCATTGGCGATAAAATATCACTGTATTTAGCTAACCCAATAGCATACATCTTTTTTACCAAAGTATAATTCTCTTTTTGCCGTTTTTCAGATGGTATAAATTTTGATATTGAAATATAAGTAATATTATTTTTATCTAATATAGATGTAATTTTTTCTTCTTTTTCTAAAATATTCGCAAAATTCTCACCTTTTACTGTAATTGCAACTGCTTTAGACGTAAACTGATTATTTATTTTATTAAATAAAATTTCAGCTTTCAGAACATTGCGTGTCGGTTTATATAACGCAGCTAATGAATCATCAAATTTTATCATTGTTAAACCTAGTAAAGCCAATATTGTTACAAAAAACAAAATAATTGTCTTAGCTTTATTACCAAATTGAAAACTTACAAACTTTGTTGCGACAGTGATGTTTAAGCAAGGATAAAGTAAAACTATAAAAATATAAATAGCCAGAAGTCCAACAATAGTAAACACTGCAATCTGGCTAAGAATTTCAATTTTTAGTACCAATAATAATGCAAACGCTAATATTGTTGATAACAAGCTCACATTTAAATCTTTGAAAAAATCCTTATCATTAGAAGAACTAAAAATATAGTGATAAGAATAATCAATTCCAATCCCAATCAAAGTTGTGCCAAATAAGAAAGTTATTATATGAAAATTCTCAAACAACAATCTTGAAATAGAAAAGCCTGCTAACAGTCCAAAACAAATGCTTAAAGCGATTGGAATTAAAAGTTTTAAATTTCTAAAGAAATAATAGGTTAAAAAAATTATAAAAAAAGTTATCAAAACACATATTAGATTAATAGATATTGTGCTCACTAATGTCGTGTAATAAGTATGTATAGGTACTCCCGCCAAATATATATTAGAACTTTTAGTAGAAAGTTCGCTTTTCAGACGAACAAGGCCTGCAAGCTTTTTATTGATTTCTTTTTCATCAGAATTCATTTTTAAAATCTGAGAATCATAGTATTTGCCATCAAAATATTTTTTTTCAGAATTAATGTTATTCGAAAGCAAATAATCTGTTAGAAGCAAATATGGGTCTTTCTCCAATTCAACAAGCATAACCCCAGTTGGATTATACAACCTTGCTAGAGCTTGTTCATAAACTAAAATATAATCTTGTTGTAACAATAGTTTTCTTGTTTCTGCTGATAAAAAATTTATCGGATTTTCAGTATAATAATCCAATAATTTTGTATAATCATAGCTCTGAACTTCGAAAGATTTTGAATCAATCGATTCTATAAAACTTTGTTTAATTTTTTGCAGCTCGTCCTCATCTTCTGACTCAAAAACAACTTTAATTGTTTTAGAAGGCTTATCCATAATTTGAAGAATTTTAGTCGAATTAACAATCTCTTTGGGCAAAATAGACTTAGCCAGATTTGTTTCAATTGGTTTCTGATTTTTTATCAAAAGAACCGAGAATAAAACTGCTAAAATAATTATTAAAAATATTTTTAAAATGTTTAGTTTATTGAAAACCATTGAGTAGTAGCACTTCCATCTTTCATTAAAATTTCAATTTTATTAATATAATCAGTTCCTTCTATAATTATAGAACTTATATATTTATCGCTCTGTGTTTTTTCCTTTGGCTTTAAGCCCAAAGTCCAAATTAAATCTTTTTTTTCGTAATAAAAATCAAACATTTTATCAAGCTTTGAATATTTTTTATTAGAAATCGCTAATATAATGTCATTAATCTGTTGGTTATCTTTGTTTGAATAAGAAGTTGTTGATTTTATGGGATACGTCGTTTCAAAAAAGATACCTTCATTTTTATCAAACTTAAAATCACCACCAGACACTAAAACCTTATCGATATTTTTCAGTTTTCTCTCTTGTCTAAATTTGCAACTTATACTATCAAGCTTGGGCAATTTTTCACTTAAGCTTTTGGCATCAATTTTATTATCAAAAACTGACGCATCTACAGAGGAAAGAAATATAAAAAAACTCAATATTAATAATACAATTTTACTTTTCATCAACATTCCTCAAAGCTTCTACCAACCTTTTAGGTGCGACATATAGACTATTACGAGTTGGAATATCAACTGCAATCTGCATTGTTTCAGCCTCAAAAACTTTATTTTGTGTAGCTTTATCATAAAACTCATATTTAATTCTTATTGCAGGTTCAATTTCTTGTAGAATAGTTTTTATAACAATTTCTTGATTAAAACATAAAGGCTGAATATACTTAGTATTCATCTTCGCAATAGGGTAGGCATAATTATCGTCTTTCATATCATAATATGTATAATTAAGCTTATCAAACATATCACAGCGAGCTTGTTCCATATATTTAATATAATTTCCGTGCCAAACTATATTCATTGGATCTAAATCATTAAACGGTATTTTCATTTCATAGTTGGATTCAAATAAACTCATTATATTACTCCTGCAAAAACATTTTCACATGAAAACACTCCAGATGAAAATATTTTTTCATTATCAAAATATTCAAAACTAACATTTCTTTCGTTGAAAGTTAATTTCAAGTCCACAACATCACCTGCGTTAATTATATTTGAAAATTTAATCTTTCGAATTTGACCACCTACCAAATTCTTATTAAAGAAATATTCCCCATAAAAAGAAGCTAAATAAAGCTGAACAACTCCAGGTGTTATAGGAAACTCAGGGAAATGACCAGAGAAGAAATTACAAGATTTATACAAATATAATTTTAATATAATTGAATTTTCTTCTAGCTTTCTATCTAAAATTATTGGAAACGAAACATTTATATTAAACATATGCTCAATAAATTTTCTATCAACTTTACCTGATTTTGTCCTAAATATTTCGTCGATAAATTTCCACTTCTGAGGAACAATTTCATGAGTATCTTTCAAATAAATTTTTAATCTTTTGGAAAGCTCATTTATGCCATACTTTAATAAAAATTCTTTACCTAGATCTGATAAAGCACATAAACACGCAACTTTTTCTTGATATTTAAAACAATATGCTTCTTTTACAAATTCATTTTGACTTAATTCTTTCTCTAAACTTTCAGCCGAAATTCGTTTTTCTTGAATTTTCAAAAGCCTATCAGTTCTCTCTTTCAAAATAATTTTGCCTTCAACTAATTCTGCTCGATCATTGATAATAACTTCATCTTGATAAGCGTATGGAGTTTTCAAAGCGATTGTATCTTCAAGCAAACTAATTTTAACATTCTCAAACAAAGTTAAAGCTTTATCTTCAAAATGTCTACGATAAGCAATAACACCAGTTTCTGTACTACCATATATTTCTATAACATTAGAAGTCTGCTCTAGATATTCAAACGTATCATCTTTCAGTTTTGCTCCTGCCGAAACTATATATTTTGCATTTTTCAGTAGGATGCCATTTTTCTTAACTGTATCTAAAAAAGATGGCGTAGAGACAAAAAAACTATTTTCCAAATCAAATTTATCAGGATACTCAACCACATCTAGGTTTATCGCAAAACCATTGCATAATGGAAACATAAAGCCAAAAGTTAGTCCAAACAAATGTGCACAGCTCGTAGATGACGAGATTATTAATTGCTCATTAGAAAAATCAAATGTAGAATATATATCTATAGCTTCTGTTATCAAATTTAAAAGACTTTTAATAACACATTTGGACTTTCCACTACTTCCAGATGTCATAAGATTTATTAAAACTTTGCTTGAATCTACATCCTCTAGTCTTGTTATTTCTGTCGAATACTCAAGTTCGCAATCGCATAATATATCAAAATCTACATCCAAATCACTTATCTTCCTAACATCATCTACAAGATAAATATTTTTACCCGTAAAAATTGATGCAAAAAAGTTAATCACAAAACTCAAGATATCTTTTTGCACAATTACGACATTTTCTTTCTTCTTTTGAAGTATAGAAATATTCTTATAAACATAATGTTTCAATTCTTTTTTAGAAATTGTTTTGGAATTGTTTTTTAAAACAACATCTTCATCAAACTTATCAGTATAAAAAAATTCCAACATTATAAATTATGCCTCTTTCTAAAAGCTATCCTTACTATATATTCTATAATAAATATTAATCCAATAAAAAAATAAGATAAAAAACAATTGTAAAACATCCAAATTTTATCATCTAAAAATATTGTTACTACAGATGCAACAAAATTTAAACACAAAAATACACACCAAACATAAGTAAGCTTTTTAGTATAGGTCAATTCAAGCTGATGCAAAGGTTTCTTGCTCCACATTTTAGCAAATTTCTGTATGATAGTCTCCTGAGTAAATAATGAAGTAAAAAATATTAAAAATATAATTAAATTCATTATCGGCGGATAAAATTTTATGACAAAAAACCTCTTAAAATAAAAGAGAATGAATAAACATATTGTAAATATAAAAGGTAAAAATCTCATTTTATATCAAATCGTAAATTGCATTTACAACATCTTGAACAGTTCTAATTTGCTTAAATTCTTCTGGCGAAATCTTTTTATCAGTAAATTGTTGCAATCTTACTGCTAAATCCACAGCATCTATGCTATCAAAATCTAAGTCTGCAAACAGATTTGATTCATCAGAAATATCTGATCTATCAACGTCAAAATCGTTCTCTAAAATTTCTACTAATTTTTCTTTAATTTCTTCTTTTGTATAAGGTTTAGTCATTTTTTTGACTCCTTACTAATTCTGCTAAAGTATTTACAGAATAAAAATGCTTAACATTTTCTTCTTTATTTGAGCTTAAAGTTAAATTAAAATGTCTTTTCAAAGCCATTCCAAGTTCAAGTGCATCAATCGAATCAAGTCCAAGGCCTTCTCCAAACAAAGCCTCATCATTCTTGATATCTTCTACTGCAATATCCTCTAAATCTAAGGATTTAATAATAAGTTCTTTAATTTCATCTTCCAATATCATACTATTATCCTACCATAACTTCTCTGTTTTTACAATTTATATAAAGATTTTTTAATTTCATCAGTTAACTTTTTCTTTTGTTCAATTTCATCTTGTATATTCAATAAACTTTCAATATTTATACTATCCAAGCAACTTATTGAATATGTAACAGGCTTAGTTCCTGCATCATAAAAAGGCTGGCCTATCTGAAGAAAATCGAAATCTGTATGCATAATAATCGGCACTATATTTTTCTTGGAATGTAATGCCACCATAGATGCACCTTTTCTAATTTTTGGTTGTTCATCTTTTCTATGTCGAATACCTGAAGGAAAAATTAAAACATTAAATCCATTATCAAACATTTTTTCCGTATCTTGACAAATTTCTTCCAAAGATTTGCCTGAGATCAAAAACATCGACTCAACTATCTTCTTAAAGAATTTGTTTTCAGTTAATCTTGGTGCCACAAAGCAAGTTGTCTTTGGCACCAAAGCTAAAAGTATCAAAACATCAATATAGCTAGGATGAGTAGATACAATAAGAGAATTTTTAATATTTTTTATTTTCTCATAGTCTTCTATATCAAGCCTCAATACTTTGACTAATTGTAAAAAAGCTACAAAAATTTTCCAAGAAGAATGGACTGTTTTTGAGAAACAATCGTATCTTGAAGTTTCGCCTTTCACAAAAAATTTAATTAACGGAAAAACAAAAAAACCAACAAGCAATGAACCAACTCCGAAAAGAGTAAAACTAAATACCACCAAACAACTTCTCAAAAACTTCATTACTTCACTCTCTCAAACAAATCAGATTCTTTCTCATTTTCAAAAAAGTCAACAACAGAATTTATATTAAGCAAACTCTTTATTTCTTTTGATTTAAGCTTAAAATCATTCCCTTGCAAATTAAGCATAAAACACATTCCAAAGATTTCATCATCTGAATTATCTGCATAACAATATACGTTTTTTTTCTCATTCATACTTGCTGCTGTAACAAAACCTGCATAAAAAGAGTCTTCTCCCGCAGAAATTGAAATTGTTGGGATAGTATTTTGTTTTAATAACGAAAATTGCCCTAAAGAATAATTATGTACAGATGCGGAAAATGCCATTGGCGAGACTTCATTAGTTTCTTGAGCCTGCTCAATTAATCGCAACAATCTATCAAATTCACCATAACGTGAAGATAGAACAATATTTTCTACGCCATCATCTAAGCATTCATTAATCAAATATAATACATGTTTATCAAATAAATTTAGCCTGCGTCTTGTGTTCGCAGGAATGAAGCTCAAGTCTAATTCTTGCTCTTTTTTTGTAAATACAAATTTTTCAACATTAAATGATAAGCTATTCATGGTAATATTATATTATAAATAATTTTGGAAGAAATATGAGTATAAAAATAACTGCATACGAAGCTGTTTGTAATCTGGGATTAAATATTAATGAAGCCTTTGATAAAGCTATTAAGGGCGAAAACAACCATTTTATATTAGATAATACAACAATAGAGAACTATACATTTCGTCTCGGGAAAATAGAGACCGAACTTGAACAGATCTCTGATACAAAATTCAATATACGTTGCAACCAGCTTATTAAATATGTTCTATCACAATTAAAAGATCAAATAACACAAACTATAAATAAGTGTTCGGCTACTGAAATCGCTGTAATAGTAGCCACTACAAACACAGGTGTTGAAGAATTTTGGGATAGCAAAAATAAATTTCATTCTGAATTAGGCAACCCCGCAGTTTTTATAAAAGATTTTTTAGGTCTTGGTAATGTTGCAATCACAATTTCAACAGCTTGTTCTTCAGGTGCAAAAGCTTTCTCAATTGCAAGGAATTATTTAGATTCTAATATTGCAAAAGCAGTTCTTATAATTGGCGTTGATTCCATTGCAAAAGTTCCACTCTACGGATTTAGCTCTTTAGAAATTCTAACCTCAGAGCCGACAAATCCTTTTAGCGAAAACTACACTGGAATCAATATTGGCGAAGCATGCACTTGTTTTATTGTAGAAAAAGATTCTTCAATCGAAGGAATTGAAATTTTAGGTATTGGTGAAAATTCCGACATCTTCCACAGTACAACACCAGACCCAGAAGCCAAAGAGGTTAAAAATGCTATAAAACAGGCTCTTGAAGACGCAAGGCTGACTACAAAAGACATTGACTATATAAATCTTCACGGCACCGGTACTTTAGCTAACGACACTATGGAAGCTAAAGCTATTAGCGATATTTTTGGAGACAATATACCTGTTAGCTCTACAAAACCTCTTACAGGGCATTGTTTGGGTGCAGCTGCTAGCATAGAAATCGCACTTTGCTGTCATCTTATCAACAATTTTAATGGCAAACTTTTACCACATGTTTTCGATAACATTTACAATAAAGACTTAAGCAAAATTAAACTCGTAAAAAAAGATGACAACTATTCAAGATGTAACGTTTGCATGTCAAATTCTTTCGGTTTTGGCGGAACAAATGCTATTATAATATTAGGAAAAAGTAATGGACAATAAAGATTATTTAGAAAAAATACTTCCACATAAAAAGCCTATGATTCTAATCGATGATATCATAGATTATTCTATTGAAGAAGGATGGCTAAGAAGCACCGTTACAATCAATAAAAAATCAATGTTTTATGACAATCAAACTGAAGGAGTTTCTTCTATCGTTGGAATTGAATACATGGCACAAACTATTGGTTGTTACGCCTTCCTTAAATCAAAAAGAGAAGAACCACTAATCGGATTTTTACTTGGGACTCGACTTTATAATAACAAATTAGAAGTTTTTAAGGAAAATGAAACCTTTGAAATTTTAGTAAAAGAAGTTTTTTCAGGAAATGATATAGTTTCTTTTGATTGTTTTATTTATAATCAAGATGAAGAGATTGCAAGTGCAACTATTAATGTTTATCAAAAAGAAGATATGGAAAAAGGTGTGTTAAATGTCTAAAACTGTACTAATTACTGGAGCTAGCAGGGGAATTGGCAGAGAAACTGCTTTATATTTAGCAGAAAATGGCTATGATTTGGTTCTACATTGCAACAAAAATATTCAAAAATTAGCAGAGCTACAAAATGAAATTGAAAAGTTTAATGTTAAAACCAGAACTTTGCAGTTTGATATCTCTGACAGGGAAGAAGCTAAAAACAAACTTTTAGAAGATATCGAAAAAAACGGGATCTATTACGGTGTTGTACTTAATGCAGGCATTGCAAAAGATAATCCATTCCCTGCTATGGAAGACGAAGAATGGGATTCTGTAATCAATACAAATCTCAATGGATTTTACAATGTTTTAAAACCACTTATAATGCCATTAATACAAAACCGAGGCGGGAGAATTATAGCTTTATCTTCTGTTTCTGGACTAACAGGAAACAGAGGACAAGTTAACTATAGTGCTTCAAAGGCAGGTATTATAGGAGCAGTAAAATCATTAAGCAGAGAAGTTGCTAAAAGAAAAATCACAGTTAACTGTGTTGCGCCAGGCATTATTGAAACTGATATGACAACTGATATTACAGAAGATATTATTAAAGACTATGTCCCAATGAAGCGTGCGGGCTCAGCAAGAGAAGTTGCAAGTTTAATAAACTATTTATTAAGCAAAGACGCAAGTTACATAACAGGACAAGTTATTTCCGTAAACGGAGGTATGTATCTATGACACAAAAAAGAGTAGTTATTACAGGTATGGCTTTAACAAGCCCACTTGGATCAACAATCAAAAATGCATTTGAAAGATTAAAAATATTTGACAACTGCGTATCTTACGACAGCTGTTTAGATGAATATGAAAATCTTTATACTAGATTATCTGCACGAGTTAAAGATTTTACACAACCAGAATGTTTTAATCGTAAAACAACCAGAACAATGGGCCCTGTATCTATTATGGCCGTAACTACTGCAAGAGAAGCTCTTATCGACGCTGGATTACTTGATAATCCAATATTACAAAACGGACAAACTGGGGTAAGTTATGGTTCTTCAAGTGGTTCACTAGAAGCAATTTTTGATTTCTACTCAATGTGTATAAATAAACAAGTAAAAAAACTGAACTCTGGCTCATATATTAAAATGATGCCACAAACAACAGCAGTAAATATTTCATTGTACTTTGGCACACACGGACGCTTAGTAAACAGCTCCACAGCATGCACATCTGGCTCAGTTGGTATTGGTGAGGCTTATGAGCTTATCAAAAATGGTGTTCAAACTGTTATGATAGCTGGTGGTGCTGAAGAATTTCACCCAACACAAGTTGGTGTCTTTGATACTCTATATGCAACAAGTACAAAAAATGACACACCACAATTTACACCTTCACCATTTGACAAAAATCGTGACGGCTTAGTTATCGGAGAAGGAGCAGGGACTTTAATATTAGAAGAATATGAACACGCAATCTCTCGTGGTGCAAAAATCTATGCTGAAATAGTAGGCTATTCTTCAAATACAGATGGCACACATATTACTAATCCTAATTCAGAAACAATGGGTTATGTAATGCAACAGGCGCTTGATTCTGCAAACCTTTCTGCTAGCAATATCGGTTATATAAACGCACACGGAACTGGTACAAAATTTGGAGATATCGCAGAATCAAAAGCTACACAAACTGTACTTGGTAGCAATATTCCAATTAGTTCTATCAAAAGCTACACTGGACATACCTTAGGTGCTTGTGGCGCAATAGAAGCCATCCTTTCTGTCGAAATGATGAATAATAATTGGTTCTGTCCTACTATAAATTTAAAAGACATTGATCCTGAATGTGCAGAAATTGACTACATTAAAGACAGTGAACGAATTATTGATACCGAATTTATAATGTCAAATAACTTCGCATTTGGCGGAATTAATACATCTTTGATTTTCAAAAAAGTATAAATATTCAAGAAAGGGCTTGTTAATGAGCAAAAAAATCTTAATAACCGGAGGCGCAGGTTTTATTGGCAGTAATCTTTGTAAAAGATTATTGGAAGAAGGTAATGAAATCTTTTGCCTTGATAATCTATCAACTGGTTCAAAAGATAATATAAAAGACCTCTTTTCTGCCCAAAATTTTACATTCATTGAACACGATATTGTAGATTCTATTGACTTGGAAGTTGATGAAATTTATAACCTTGCTTGTCCTGCAAGTCCACCACATTATCAAGAAGATCCAATTAAAACAACAAAAACTTCAGTAATCGGAGCTTTGAATATGCTTGAACTTGCAAAAAAATACAATGCAAAATTTCTACAAGCTTCTACAAGCGAAGTTTATGGTAATCCGGAAATTCATCCACAACCTGAAAGTTATTGGGGCAACGTTAACCCAATCGGTATAAGAAGCTGCTATGACGAAGGAAAGCGTTGCGCAGAAACTTTAATAATGGATTTCCATCGACAATACAAAATTGACACCAAAATCGTAAGAATTTTTAACACTTACGGACCTAATATGGACAAAAACGACGGCAGAGTAGTTTCTAATTTTATAAACCAAGCATTAGAGAATAAAGAGTTGACCATATACGGTGACGGCAATCAAACTCGCTCATTCTGCTACGTTGCAGACTTAATTGACGGACTTATCAAAATGATGAACTCACAAAACTTAGTTGGCCCAATAAACCTCGGTAATCCTGACGAAAGAAATGTATTAGAGTTTGCACAATTAGTTTTAAAATTAACTAATTCAAACTCAAAAATTACATACAAGCCTTTGCCAAGCGATGACCCAGTCCGACGAAAACCTGATATTAGTCTTGCAAAAGAAAAATTGAACTGGGAGCCAAAAATTAATATTGAAGATGGTTTGTCAAAAACAATAGAATATTTTAGTAACAAACTCAAGGAGAATAAATAATGAGAGCTTGCGTTATTGGTACTGGCTACGTAGGATTAGTTTCAGGAACATGCCTTGCTGAAATGGGCAACAATGTTATTTGCGTAGACATTGATGCAAAAAAGATTTCAGACCTCAGAAATGGTATTATTTCTATCTATGAACCAGGACTTGAATCTTTAATAAAAACCAATATTGAAGAAGGTAGACTAGAATTTTCAACAGATTTAAAATACGCAGTTGAAAACTCCTTAATATGTTTTATTGCAGTTGGAACTCCACAAAATCCGGACGGTTCTGCCGATTTAAGTACAGTATTTAATGTAGCAGAAAAAATTGGCGAATATTTAAACGAATACAAAGTTATTGTTGACAAATCAACTGTTCCAGTAGGTACAGCAGAGAAAATAGAAAACATCTTAAAATCAAAAACAACGCACGCATTTGATGTTGTCTCTAACCCTGAATTCTTAAAACAAGGTGCAGCTGTTGAAGATTTCTTAAGACCTGATAGAGTTATCATAGGAGCAGATTCTCCAAAAGCGTTGGATATTATGACTGAATTATATAGCCCTTTTGTAAGGAATCAGAACCCAATAATCACAATGGATACAAAATCTGCTGAAATGGTTAAATATGCTTCAAATTCATTTTTAGCTTTAAAAATATCTTATATAAATGAAATAGCAAACATATGTGAAAAATTAGGCGCCGACATTAATCAAGTACGTCTTGGAATGTGTGCTGACACAAGAATTGGAACAAAATTTTTATATCCAGGCATAGGCTATGGTGGTAGCTGCTTCCCTAAAGATGTTAATGCTTTGATTAAAACAGCTGAAAATATTGGATGTGACTGTGAATTATTAAAATCTGCTGATAAAATCAACAAAAAACAACGACAGATTTTCATTGATAAAATCATTAAAGAATTTGGAGAAGATCTTAACGGTAAGACTTTTGCGATATGGGGACTTTCGTTTAAGCCTAAGACAAATGACATGAGAGAAGCCCCGTCTATTACAGTAATAAACGCCCTATTGGAACGTGGTGCAAAAATCAAAGCGTATGACCCAAAAGCTACAGAGAATGCTAAAGCAATATTTGGAAACCAAATTGAATATGCCAAAAGTGCTTATACAATTTTGAAAAATTCTGATGCTTTGATACTTCTAACTGAATGGAATGAGTTTAGAAATCCTGATTTTGAAAAAATAAAAACAAAACTTAACTCACCAATAATTTTTGATGGAAGAAATCAATACCATAAAGCTCGAATGAACGAAAGAGGCTTTAGGTACATTTGCATTGGCCAATAAAATTTTTATGTACCTAAGAATGAGCTATATTGATCTCTTACACCTGAAATAATTTTTTCCATCGCAGCGAATTTAGATTCTAATCTAGACTTGTAGTTTGCAACTGCAATATTTGCACGTTCAATCTGTCTATCCATTCTTGTAATTTGGTTTCTATAAGAATTTTCAGCAGACGCAAAGTAGCCTGTCGCAGAAGCAAGAGCTTGTTCTACAACAGTTACAACACGTGTAAGCACGCCCATATCACCAGTTAGCATTTCTTTTAATGCAGTAGGATCTGTCTCATAAGCTGATATGAATTTTTCTCTATCAAATGACAATAAATCTATTCCTTCTGTCTTAAGGTTAGCACCAGAAGCCT
>JAZNBJ010000028.1:0-3791 GCA_045586965.1 Candidatus Gastranaerophilaceae bacterium
GTAAATCTTGAATCGCTTGTCGAAATCCTTGATGGTAAGATAGCCGCTCTGATAAATCAACGGAATGGGATTGTCTACTTCCGCACGGTATTCCGTGAAAGTAGTGGCAGAAGCTTCTACACCGTCCATCAATGTACGGAGGTCATAATCTGCCTTTTGAAGGGACTTGACCAAGAACGTTGGAGTTCCCGTCTGGAACCAATAGTTGCCGAATTCAAGTTTGTCGAAGGCATTCAGGACACTGAAAGGATTGAAGACACCTTCACCCTTCTGATGGAAATGATAGCCATCGTATTGTTGGGTCATCATTTGTACCGTTTCATCAAAGGTCTGCTCGTTTTCTTCGGCCAAAGCTTCCAGTTCCGGTGTGAAATTGTCCAACAATTCCTGTTGGGTAAGACCACAGATGGTTGCGTACGCCTTGCTCATGCTGATGTCATTCAACTGGTTCAAGTCACTGAATACGCTCACTTGTGAGAATTTGGTTACACCGGTCAGGAAGACAAAACGGAGACAACTATCCTTGCTCTTCAAAACACCGTAAAAAGCTTTCAGGATGGTACGATAGGATTCCAAAAGTTTCTCGTTGTGAATGGCTTGCAGCAAGGGCTTGTCATATTCATCAACTAGTACTACGACACCTTTGCCTGTACGTTCATAAGCATGCTGGATAACGTGACCAAAACGTTCTTCCGGAGCCCGGTCTAGTTTTTCAATACCATAAAGGACTTCCCATTTTTCCAGAAACTGGTTCAGCATGGCAATCAAATCTTCAGTACATTCATATCTTCTTGCATTCAAATCCATGTGTAACACAGGATACTTCTCCCATTTCTCTTCATATTTTTCAATGGCCAATCCTTCGAACAGTTCCTTCTTTCCTTCAAAATATGCCTCAAAGGTTGAAAGTAAAAGACTCTTTCCAAATCGACGTGGGCGACTTAGAAAAAAAGGTTTTCCCATGTTTGCAATTTGCCAAACTAATGCAGTTTTATCTACATACAAATAACCTTGTGTGCGGATATCAGCAAATGTCTGAATTCCGATGGGAAGTTTACGTCCGAATGCAACCATATACTCTTTCCTTTCTGTTGATTTGATTATGAGAATTCAAAGATAAAAGATTTTCTCCACAAAAAGAAGAAATACTGTGTTTTTTCATTTATTCCCAAAATAAAGTTATACTAACCTTTGTTGCGACTTGTAAATCATCTTTACTTCCACTCGCCTTATTCGGGAAATTCTTATGTTACTTTGCAGCCTGAATTGTGTCTTGGCGGTTGGTGAATATGGTATATTATAAGGTAAAAAAACAACGAAATAAGTCTATATATATAAAGGTAAACCAATTTGATAAAAGCAAATAAATAATAGTATTAACATTTAAACTTTTTTAAGATTATGAAAATGTATGTAGCTCCAGATTTGGAGACTTTTGAAGTTGTGGTAGAAGCAGGTTTTAATGCGTCTGACGTTATTCCTACCCCTGGTGGCGGTGGTAATGGTGATTGGGATTGATGAATTGCAAATATTAAATAATTTAATTATAAAGTGATATGAAAAAACTTTTTTTAGCTCTTTTGGCTTTGCCAATGTTTGTTTCGTCTTGTACTCAAGATGAGATCATTCCTCAAACTGATGAATCCAAGTTGGATGGTTTGAAAGTTATTGAAAGCCCATTGTTCTCAATCGAACAAGATGGAAATGCTGAATCACGTGTTACAAATCTAGGTGCTTGGGAATCTACAGATGAAGTAGGTTTGGCTTTTGTTGGTGATGGTACGAATATCAAATGGGGTGCTAATGTATACGGTAATGCTCGTTTGTTCTTGGAAGATGCTGGCGAAGGTAAAGCTTGGAAAACTACTTCTGTAGTATACGAAGGTAAACATTTCGCTTACTATCCTTTCGATGCTGAACAGAAAAAAATTGAGCCAATGAAAAAAACTTTGGCAACAACTCAAGAAGCTGGTGCTGAAGGTTATAAAAAGATGTGGGACAAGGGTCGATTTGCTATGTCATTGCCAAGAGTTTTGGATAATGAAACAGCTGGTTACAACAAAACCAATGAATTCAAATTGTTTACTCTTTCTAACCGTTTGAACTTAGGTCTCTATATTTCTAATAGAGGTGATTTGGAAGATGATGTTAATGTAACTGTAAAGAGCGTTACATTGAAAGCAACAGGTTTGTCAAATAATAACATTTTCCGTCAGAGTTTGACTTTAAATCCAAAGTACATGGCAAATACGTATTCTCACGCTGCAACTTTAATTGGTAAGCCAGGATATGAAGATAAAGTAGTGGAATTGTTTGATGCAAATTTATCTGCTGGAGCAGTAGCTTATGATGCAGCAGTAGCTAGTATTCAAACTGAAATTGATGATGAAAATGAACAAATGATTTTAGGCACTTCTAGCGCACAAAATGATGTTCAATTGGTAACTTTGTTCACATTCCCAACAGTTAAACCTGATGTTGCAGAAGCTGCTAAGCTTAAATTGTCTATTGTGGTTGAAACAAACTTTGGTAATGTAACAATTGATGCAAAGGATGCTGCTAATAAAGAAATTTTGGACGAAATTATTTCTTTCTTTAATGGATTAAATGAAGATGATGTTGATTACTCAACTAGAGGTGAATATGCAAAGAATAGATTGATTGCGGTTGATATGAACAATGTTGTTCTTCCTTCATCTTTCAAGATTGCAACAGAAACAGATTGGAATGATGCAGTCAAAGCAATTTCAATGTTGGGTAAGTCTACTAGCTCTTATACATTCAACTTGCAACCGACCAATACAGAAAAGACTGTTTATTTGAATACTATCACTCTTCCTGAATCAGACAAGTATAAATTGATTACAGTTAGTGGTAACAATTTGCAAGTAGCTGAAGACGTTGCACTTGCACCAGCTCAGGCTGTTAAGTTCAATACTAACTTGAAGATTGATGCAGCATTGTCGTTTGAACCGAATATGCTTGGCGTAGTAAGCGACTATGTAATTAAGAGTATTACTGTTAATGCAACTGGTGCCATGACAGTAGGTCAAGGTGTTCAAGTAACCAGTGATGCAATCGTAAATAATGGCTATATCAAGAATGATGGTACCATTTCTACAACTAAGGTATTGGATGAAAAAGTATATATTACCAACAATGGTAATTTTGACAACAATGGTACTTTGGTTAATAAGGGTGCTTCAAGTGAAATAGCTTTTGTATCTAATAGTAGCACTGGTATCTTCAAGACATACTATTATGCTGCTTACGAAAATGTTAAGATTGATAATGCAGGTCAGGTAATTCTTGTTGAAGGTAACTTTAGTACATTTGCCGGCAATGTGCAAAATAATGGCGGTACTATTGAAATTGACAAACCTGTAGCAACATTAGCAGAACTTAAGCAACAGGCTTCTTTAGGATGTACTCGCGTAACCGTAGCAGAAAATGTTGATTTGAACATAACAAACACAGATCTTAGTACTCTTGTTATTGCAATGAGTGAAGGTTCAACATTGACTGGTAATGGTGCTAAAGTTAAGCAAATTATCACATTGGGAGATGCCTCTCTTGCAGGAAACATTACTGTTAGTGATTTGAAATTGCAGGCTGAATCCACTTTGTATGTTGTTGAAGATGCTGATATTACAGTTACTAATTTGGATTATTCTAATGCAACTGTAGACAATTCTGGTGAGGTAACTTATTCAGGTTCTATTACTAATACAAATGGTACTTGGGTTGGCGAAACAATCAAGAAATAATTTAATAGGGCATCAAATAGAAGC
>JAZNBJ010000029.1:0-19360 GCA_045586965.1 Candidatus Gastranaerophilaceae bacterium
TAGTGTATTAAGTTTAATATATTTGTTATTAGATTAAATAAAAAATATAATTTTAATATGAGCACAACTACTGACATTGGCAAAAAAATTGGCCAAAGAATAAAATATCTTAGAAATCAAAAAGGGTTTAGCCAAGAAAAATTTGCAGAAGCAATCGGAATCGCAACTACTTCACTAAGCTACATTGAAACCGGCAGAGGGTTTATGACTCTTGCAACATTAGAAAAAATGAGTAAAATCCTTAATGTAGAACCAAGTGAAATTTTTCAATTTGTTACTCCACAAACCAACGAAGAAATGTTTAATTTCATCATCAAAAAACTTGAATTTATAAAAGATAATAACGAGAAGCTTAAAACGATTTACACCATCGTAAAAAGCATATTGTAATTTAAGCAAGATTTGTCACAAGCTGTTCAAATTCTGGAGGGTAAAATAATTTAGCTCAAAGCTTTTACCAGTTGTTCAAATTCTGGAAAAGATATATTTATCCATTCAAATCCATTTATTGCGATTTCTTTTTCGCAAACCAGCCCTGCAACATAAAAACTCATTGCTAATCTGTGGTCATGATAAACTTCCAGCTCTGCATCGCCAGAAAGACCTTTTTTCAGTCCACCATTGACCACAAAACCGTCTTTTTTTTCAAAAATATCCACACCAATTTTTTGCAACTCTTTTACTAAGCAAGTTATTCTATCAGTTTCTTTGTTTCTCAAATCTTCTGCATCTTTAACAACTGTTTCACCTTCAGCTTGAGAAGCTAACACAGCAATTACAGGAAGTTCATCAATCAATCTTGGAATATCAGCTCCTGAAATTTCACAACCTTTTAAAGTCTCTGTATATTGAACTCTTATATCTGCGACTTTTTCTCCTGCAATTTCACGTTCATTAAGGATATTTATTTCCCCACCCATACGATGAACAACATCTAAAATACCTGCGCGAGTTTCATTTATACCAACATTTTTGATTACAAAATCAGAGCCTTCTGTTATTAAGCCTGCAACAATAAAAAACGCAGCTGATGAAATATCACCAACAACTTCAATATCTTTTGCAAGCAATTCTGAGGGGTGAATCGTTGTAGTTGCGTTATTTGTTTCAATATTTGCACCCAAATACTTGAGCATTAATTCTGTATGATTTCTGCTTTTTTGGGGCTCTGTATAAATTGTTTTTCCAACAGTTCTTTCATTTACTCCTGCTAAGAGAATACAAGATTTGACTTGCGCACTTGAAATTTGTGATTCATATTCAATTCCAAAAAGCTTTTGCCCTCTAATATATAAAGGAGCTTTTCCATCCATAGAAGAAATATCTGCACCCATTAGCCTAAGAGGTTCAATTACCCTTCTCATCGGACGTTTCGAAAGGCTTTCGTCGCCAGTTAAAATGCTTTCAAAATCTTGTCCTGCCAAAATTCCAGATACCAAACGCATAGTTGTACCAGAATTTCCGCAGTGATAAATTTTATCAGGTGATAATGGTGTAAGTTTTCCTCCTTCGATAGAAAGAGTTTTTTCATCAATAAATTCAGCTTTTGTACCTAAAAGTTTAAAAAGATTCAAAGTTGAATAACAATCTGCACCACTAGAGAAATTCTTTATTACAGATTTTCCTTTTGCCAAAGCTGAAAACATAACAGCTCTGTGCGATACTGATTTATCTGCTGGAATTATTATCTCTCCCTTTAGATTTTTTATTTTAGCAACAGTCTTCAACATAGTCTTAATTGTACCATATTATTAATGTTTGTAACAATATCTTTAAAAAATTAAAGTTTTTCAAACTTTTGCCGATATACATATTACCAAGACTTAGGAGTGTGTGTAATGTCAAACAACATTAACCCAATAAACATTGTTTGCAAACAAAGTATTGCCAATGTAATTGACGAAGAATATAAGCGTATTATAAGAAAGCTTCAGCAATACGGCTTGAGGCCAAGTGGTAGTAAAACTACTGACAGAATGAGATTACACGAAAGAGAATTGCAAGAAGCGCAAAAGGAAAATTGCATAACCTCAAAATTTTTGACTGTAACAAAAACTGAGCAAGAAAAAATTCAGGAAAAGAAAAATAATAAAAAAGAAGAAATCAACCCAGAATCAAATCAAAATTCCACAAAAGGTCAAGAAATCTTAGGCAGCCAAATAATGTTTGCAATCGATTGGATAAAGAAAAAAGCTAAAGGGTGAAATTTATCACCCTGAAAGCTAAATTTTTATTAATAAAAATTTTGTATCTTTAAGAGCCAAAACTTTATGTTCTTTTTCTTTTTCAAACATAATCAACTCACCCTTTTTAAGTTTGAATTTTTCTGCTGCGAAATGAAATTCGGCTTCTCCATCAAAAACGTATGCGCAAGCATTGCAAACTGAAATATGATTATCAATAATCTCTCCTTTTTTTAATGCAATTGCACTGAGACTTGAATCTCCCTTCTCTAGCAAAACATTTTTATCCAAAATGTTTTCGTGATTATCCACTAAATCATCAATTTTTAAAACGTTGTAATACATATTTTCACCTCCTTGTTAGTATCTAAATAGATTTTATTAATCATTACAATTGCCCATATATTTAAAACTTTTTATATATTAGTTTCGTGCTATACTTGAGTAATGAAAACAAAATTTTGGACAGCTTTCGCATCAATTGATCAATTAGATTCAACCTTTATCCAAAGGCTATATAATTATTTTGGCGATATTGAAATTGCTTGGAATGCAACTTTATCTGACCTAAAACAGATTGAAGGTTTAAGCATTCAAAAGACTGAAAATTATTTAAGAAAAAAACAAGGAGTTGTTCCTGAACAGACTTTAGAATTTGTCATGAAAAGAGAAAATAAAATACTAACCTACGATGATGACAGATATCCTTATATGCTCAGACAAATTCCTAATCCGCCAATGACTTTGTTTTATAAAGGCGATTTATTTGCTTGCAATTTGGATAGAACAGTGGCTTTTGTCGGTTCAAGACGTGCAAGCATGGCTGGTAAAGACAGTGTAAAAAGCATAATATCTGATTTAAAAGGTACTGATTTATGCGTGGTATCAGGTCTTGCAACAGGAATTGACGCAACTTCTCATCAAGTAGCTATAGAAAACGGACTCAAAACAATCGGTGTTATAGCAAGCGGTCTAGACCATGTTTACCCAAGTTCTAACAAATTTTTGTACGACAAAATTGAAGCTGAAAGTGGCGCAGTAGTTACAGAATATTATCCAACTTTTGAGCCGATTAAATTTAGATTTCCTCAAAGAAATAGAATTGTAACCGGCCTGTCTTATGGAACAGTAGTTGGAGAAGCTGCTATAAAAAGCGGAGCTTTGATTAGTGCTAACTTAACTCTTGAACAAGGTAGAGAATTGATGTGTATTCCTGGTGCTATTAATAATGTTAATACCGAAGGAATTTATAAGCTCTTAAAAGATGGTGCAACTATGGTTACAAAAGGTGATGATATATTAAATGCATTGTCTTGGGTTATTGAAAGAAAAGAAAATCAAGAAAAGAAACATGAATTAGATGAAGTCACTCAAATAATCTATGACATGGTCTCTGTTGAAGCAAGAGGATTTGACGAGATACAAGCTTCAACTGGCCTCAGCACAGAAGTTTTACTCGTCCGTTTGACAGAAATGGAACTTAGTGGTTTGATAGAACAAGTCGAAGGCGACAGATATAAAAGGGGGTAGGGGTAAGTATATTTGATTATTAGTTGAAATGTCAAAATATCCCTACACAGAGAGGAAAAAATGGCAGAAGCGTTTGCAGAAGAAAAAAGTACAAAAGGTAAGAAAGAGAAGGCTCTAGTAATAGTCGAGTCTCCTGCTAAATCAAAAACAATTAAAAAGATTTTGGGTGATAGCTATACGATTGAAGCTAGTTTTGGTCATGTTAGAAATCTACCTTTAAAAGATCCTGCAACTGATAATTTAGGTTTTGATGTTAATAACAATTTTGAGCCAAAATTTGAAATTATTGATGGAAAGCAAAAAGTTGTAACAAAATTAAATGAACTTGCAAAACGTTCTGATAAAATTTATCTTGCATCCGACCCTGACCGTGAAGGGGAAGCTATTGCTTGGCACGTTCGACAAATCTTAAAAGTGCCAGATAATAAGATTTATAGAATAGTATTTAACGAAATTACACCAAAAGCCGTTAAATATTCTGTCGAAAACCCTCGTGCCATTGATATGGACATGGTACAAGCTCAACAGACAAGACAAATTTTGGATAAGCTTGTAGGTTTCAAATTAAGTCCAGTTCTTTGGAAGC
The DNA here is from genome assembly GCA_045586965.1 of Candidatus Gastranaerophilaceae bacterium. Lineage (GTDB taxonomy): Bacteria > Cyanobacteriota > Vampirovibrionia > Gastranaerophilales > Gastranaerophilaceae > CAG-196. The sequence goes on from JAZNBJ010000029.1 coordinate 4,300, forward strand.
AAATAGGGAACAGAAATCTTTCTGCAGGTCGTGTTCAATCAGTTGCACTTCGTATGATTTGCGAAAGAGAAGAGGAAATTGAAGCTTTTGTTCCAAAAGAATACTGGTCAATCCATGCTTTGATGGATAAAGATGGTAAAACTTTTGAAGCAGAAGTTACAAAACATAAAGGCAAAAAATTTGATATCAATAATGAAGCCGAAGCTACTGCTATTAAAGAATATTTGTTGAACCCCAATACAGAATTTAAAGTCGAAAAAGTTACAAAAAAAGAAACAAAACGCAAACCAACTGCACCGTTTATAACATCAACTCTTCAACGAGCAGCAAGCACAAAGCTTGGCTTTGGTGTTTCTAAAACTATGCAAGTAGCACAGAAGCTTTATGAAGGTATGGAAATTGACGGTACTCCTGTCGGTTTGATTACTTATATGAGAACCGACTCTGTTCGTGTCTCTGACGATGCACAAGAAATGGCAAAAGATTTTATTCTTAATAATTACGGCAAAGAATATTATCCAGCTTCGCCAAACTCTTATGTAAAAGGTAAGCAAAACGTGCAAGACGCTCACGAAGCGATTAGGCCTTCTTATCCTGATAAAACACCTGAAAGCATTAAACAATATTTAGATGCTGATCAGTATAAACTTTATAAGCTTATTTGGGATAAATTTATGTCATCTCAAATGGCACCCGCTAATATTGCAAACAAAACTGTTGAAATCAGCGCTGGAGATTATACTTTAAGAGCTGGCACAAGCAAGATTTTATTTGATGGTTTCTTGAAACTATACAATGATGCAGAAGAAGACGAAAAAGAAGCAGATGCAAAAATTCCTGATTTAAACGATGGGGATAAAGTGACTTGTAAAGAAATTACTCCAAAACAACACTTTACTCAACCACCTCCAAGATATAACGAAGCCTCTTTAGTAAAAGCTCTTGAAGAACACGGAATTGGCCGTCCGTCTACTTATGCAACTATTATTACAGTTATTCAAACTCGTAAATATGTTGAGAAAAAAGATAAGGCACTTGTTCCAACAATTTTGGGCAGAACTGTTTGTAAGCAACTTGTGTCTCAGTTTGCAGATATAATGGATTACAAATTCACTGCAGGCATGGAAGAAAAATTGGACTTGATTGCTGAACAAAAACTCGTTTGGAATGTTGTTTTAAAAGAGTTCTATACACCATTTATGGAAGTAGTAAATTCTGTAATGAAAAACAGCCAAAAAGTCGTAATTGAAAGCGACAAGATATGTCCAAATTGCGGAAGAAAAATGCTTGTTAGAACTAGTCGTTTTGGAAATCAATTCCTTGGTTGTTCAGGCTATCCAGAATGCAAGACTATTATTTCAATAAATGACATGAACGAGCTTGATTCTGAAAATGAGACAAAAGAAAACACTCAAACCGTAGATGAAAAATGTGAAAAATGTGGTGCAGCTATGGTTCTAAAAACAGGACCTTATGGTAAATATATTGAATGCGTAGAATGCAAAAATCGCAAAAAATTTGTCCGCTCAACAGGGGTAAAATGTCCAAAGTGTGGAGAAGGTGAAATCATAGAAAAGAAATCCAAGGCTGGAAAAATTTTCTTTGGCTGCAACAGATATCCTGATTGTTCTTATGCTTTGTGGGATGAACCAACTGGTAATAATTGTCCAGATTGTGGGGAATTATTGCTTAAAAAAGTTACTAAAAATGGTGAGTTTGAAGTTTGTTCAAATAGAACATGTAATTATAAAAAACAAATTGAAGCACCTATTGTTGAAGAATAAAATTTCAAAACTTTTACCCTTGTGTTATAATCAATGCACATAGTATAGGAAGAAGGTAATTAAATGAGTTTAAATACATATTTAGGGATTGACGTAGGTTCTGTTACCACAAAATTAGCTCTTGTTGACGAAAAGGGTAAATACGTTGATTCATTCATGCTAAAAACTGCTGGTAAACCTGTTGAAGCTGTTCAAAAAGGTTTGAAACAAATTGTTGCACAAGCAACTCAAGAATATAATATTCAAGGTGTTGGCACTACTGGCTCTGGTAGAAATCTTGCTGGCGCATTGGTAGGAGCTGATGTAATTAAAAATGAAATCACTGCTCACGCAGTAGCTGCAAGTACATATATTCCAGGTGTTCAAACAATTCTTGAAATTGGTGGACAAGATAGTAAAATTATTATCCTTAGAGACGGTATTGTAACAGATTTTGCAATGAATACTGTTTGTGCAGCGGGTACAGGAAGCTTTTTAGACCACCAAGCTCAAAGATTAAATGTTCCTATCGAAAAATTCGGTGAAACTGCCTTGCGTTCAACAAACCCTGCTCGTATTGCTGGTCGTTGCGGCGTATTCGCAGAATCTGATTTAATCCATAAACAACAGCTTGGTTATCCCGTAGAAGATTTACTTTATGGCCTTTGCCAAGCTCTAGTCAGAAACTATTTAAGCAATCTTGCCTTAGGTAAAGAGTTGTTACCAACTATCTCTTTCCAAGGCGGTGTTGCAACAAATACAGGCATGGTAAAAGCATTTGAAGAAGCTTTAAATACAAAAATCGTTGTTCCTGAAAATCACCAAACAATGGGTGCAATAGGCGCAGCACTATTAGCAATGGAAAATCATCAATATACCGAAAAACCAACAACTTTCAAAGGTTGGGAAGTTGGTAATATGAATTTCCAATCAGTAACTTGCCAATGCACAGGCTGCTCAAACAACTGCGAAGTTATCACTATCTTAGAAGGCGCAGAACCTGTTGGAAAAGTAGAAAAAATTGGTGATATTAAAGGAAATATTATTGCTCGTTGGGGTGGAACTTGCGGTAAATGGGATATATAAACATCTAATTAAGCAAGTTTGTCAAATTTTTGACCAACAGCATTCATAGTTTCTTCGAAATCATGATCATATTTATCATCAAGTTCAAGTGTTAAAGGACAAGATTTGTGCTCGCCTTCATTGTATTCTCCAGCAATGAAGTCTACAAATTCATCTTTAACTTCTTTGCCATTTTCTGCAAAATTAATCCAAAAACCAACTGCAGTATCTCTTCTTAAACAAGCTTCATTATTAGGCATTTTTTGGTTTGCATCAATTTGATATTTACCATGAAAACTAACAGGAGAAACATTAAACATAATAACCACCTTTCTTTTGTATTTTGCTTAAAACTTCTGAATATTTTAAATTGCTCTTTTCTTTCATTTTTTTTACAAATTGTTACACATAAGATTTAAGGTGTTTTTGTTTGTTATAATGATAAATAATTAGATTTATGAGGAGCAAATATGAGTTTAAAATTAAAGAATTTTGAAATTGGTGGTAATAAATTAACTATTCTCGCAGGTCCTTGTGCTATTGAATCAATGGACATTATGCGCAAAACTGCAGAAGGGCTTAAGACTGTTTGCGAAAAGCTAGATATAAATTATGTTTTCAAATCATCTTATGATAAGGCAAACCGTTCTTCTATTAATTCATATCGTGGAGTCGGTATGGATAAAGGTTTAGAAATGCTTGCTCAAATCAAAAAAGAATTTGACTTGCCAATAGTAACTGATATTCATACACCTGATCAAGCTGCAGTTGCAGCTGAAGTTGCTGATATTTTGCAAATCCCAGCTTTTTTATGCCGCCAAACCGATTTATTAGTTGCAGCTGCTAAAACTGGAAAAATCGTTAATATCAAAAAAGGACAATTCTTAGCCCCTCAACAAATGAAATCATTAGTCAAAAAAGTTGAAGATAGCGGAAATAAACAAATTATGCTTACTGACAGAGGCGTAAGCTTTGGATACAACAATTTGGTTTCAGATTTTAGAGCGATACCTATTATGAAAGAATTTGGCTACCCAGTTGTGTTTGATGCAACACATTCTGTACAAATGCCTGGCTCAAATGGGGATTCAACTGGTGGAGATAGAAGATTTGTCCCTATTCTTGCAAATTGTGCAATGTCAGCAGGCGCTGATGTGTTATTCTTCGAGGTTCATCCAAACCCTGATGAAGCTCTCTGTGATGGACCAAACATGTTATTTTTAAAAGATGCTGAAAAAGTATTCGGCAAATGCAAAGAAATTTTTGAAATTGTACACTAAAAAAAAGACGGATTTTTTATCCGTCTTTTTTAATCATATAAATGCGATATATCTAACACAACTTTACCTTCAGATTCTTCAAAAATTGTATTTTTAAATTCCTCTATGTATTTTTTATCAATATAATGTTTGTCAAAAATTCCTTGCTTATATAATTCAATTAATCTATCAACGTACTTTTGACAATAAATAGGAGTCTTTGGCACAAGCTTCAGCTGCTCTGTAAAAGGTATACTGCCTCTATCAGAATTTTCTCTAGTGCAAGCCCCTGCAAAATTTGACATTTCATCAATACCACCACAAGCCCGAGGATAAAGGTGTTCAACTGAAGCCATAAATGGCCATAATAAACGATAAACTATTTTTTCAGATGGCTCATGAGCAAATTTCATTATATATGCTGGAGTATTGTATCGAGATGTAGGTAGTGTCTCTGCAATACCACGCATTCTATCTGCCAATTCTTCGTTCGGTAGGTCTTCCAAAATTTTGTTCAAGTCATAGATGAATGTTTTTCTTGCAAATGGAATCAAGATTTTTTCATGCTTCAACCTGCTCTTAGCGTTTTCAAAGATATATTTTAATTGCTGATTATTCTTTAAAACAGAGGTTTTTAATATCTTTTCCATAAATTCAACAGTCTTAAGTTTTTCTGCATCAGAAATTGTATCATCTTCCTTAGTTAATTTTTCAGCAACTTCAATCAGCTTCACCATAACCCTATTTGCTTTAAGATTATTCATCTTTGCAACATCTTCTTTAACTTTCTCTAATCTATACTTAAATTCGGGTCTACTGAATTTTACTTCTACAGGCCTGTTTGCTTGCTTATCTTTTGTTTCATGCATTAACTGCACAAACTTATACCTATATTCTTCTGGCAATTCTTTGGCTGCAATTCCCAACTGATGAAATACCATGTTCTGTTGCGTTGTCAAAATTCCTTGATAATCTTTAGCAAGTATTTTTAAAACCTCTGAAACCGTTTTTTCTGGCTGATATTTTGCTTCTTCTTTTAAAATTCTATAAACATTCAATTCCGTATCTGAAAGACTATCCTCAAACTGTTCAATCCTTTTCATAACCTCCGAAATTGGCCCCTCAAACACACCATTTTTTAACATTTTAGAGACTTTCCTTGGATCTATCATAATATCCCCACTATAAATAGATGGTAGTCCATAAGAAAATAGCGTCTTGAGCTTAGCAGAATTTGCAATACCAAATACAGTGCTGCAAGGATAATAGACCGATGGCAACTCTAGCCGTGTTTGTTCAGTTGGGGTATTACCGGTCGCAGAACTTTTCTTTTGAGGTGGACTCAAATAATAAAATCGTTGTCGTATTGCCGGAATTTTCATATCTTCATTACTATTATAACATATTTTGAAGAAAATATCACTATTTAACGCTAATTTTATTCAATTTCCGTCCATTTTTTATCAAAGTCTTGAAGATATAAAGTATTTCTTTCAAATTTCACTTTACGATATTTTATATCAGCCACAATATTACCATCAGCATCATAGATTCCATACTCTTTACCCCTTTTGACCAAGATATATTCACCCATTTTTTTAATGCTTTCACAGTTCGGATACAAAATCATTTCACCTTTAGAATTTGCTAAACCAAATTGTCCATCTCGTTTTAGTCTATAAACATTGTAGATTGGTTTAATTTTGTCATATTCATTTTTCAGCAATGTTTTATTTGAGCCATTAAGAAATCCATAATAGCCATTGAGCTTAGTTAAATATAAATTTTCACCGACTTTTTCTATTGATTTATATTTTATCGGAACAATTACTTGTTCATTCAAATCAATAATTCCATATCTTTTGTTGAGCTTTACAAGAAGCTTTCCATTTTCTACTTCATACATATTTTTGTAATTTTTTACACTCAAATATTGACCATTTTCATCCATGATATTGTACTTTTTATTTTTATAAAAAGTAAAATAATGCTTTCCGTTTTTTATATGATGTTTAAGATTTCTGCATCCAGCTTCAATCACAGTACCATCTGAATTATAAATAGTATTATAAACATAAGTATAGCGACCGCCGTTTGAATAGTAATAAACAGTAGTCTCTTTTATCGCATAGTGCTTGTCACAATTATGAAACGCTATTTCTTCCTGAAAATAATCTCTATATGTCACATAATGTGAATGACAATGATGCGCATATACAGAAGAATTCATCCCAATCAAAATTAATAATAGAAAGCTCAAACAAATCTTTTTCATTCACAAACCTCACAACTTTCAAAACTGTAACGATATTTGAAATAAAATTGTTCATTTTTTATATTACAAAGTTACATCATTCTCTGTTTATTAATTCTCCCTCCCCGTGGGGGAGGGTAGAATTTCTTAGCGACAACGGAGCTTAGAAATTCGGGTGAGGGGTATATTTCCCCATCCTAGCCTTCCCCAAGTAGGGGAAGGGACTAGATTAATTGTAACACACAAAACATTCCCCTCTCCTAGGGGGAGGACGCAGTTGTGCTTGCGTCAGCAAGTTACAAATGCGGGGAGGGGGTTCATACCGCTAGGGTAAAATTCTTCTTCCATAACAGGCTATCTCCCCATCCTAGCCTTCCCCAATCAGGGGAAGGGACTAGATAAGTTGCAACGCGATGCTTGGTGATTGGTTGGCTGTTGCAAGTAATGTTGCGCTCGCCTGCTGCAATATCTGCTGCCTTATGTATTCGGAGCTTACCTCTGCCATATCTGCATCACGAATGGTGGATCGAGAGGACACAAGGTTTTCGTATTGGGTAGATATCTCATCAAGAGCTGATTCTAGTCTATTATATGCTGTACCAAATTCAGTTTGTCGATTGTTCAACTTAACTAGTAACTCTTCAATCTGTCCTAGGCTATTACGTGCAGACACTGAATCAGTTATTGTTAGAGATAAATCAAGAGTAAATTCTAAATCAAAACTCATTCCAGAGTTTTCAGCAGAATCCGTGCCTATTTGAAAACTTATAATATTAGGTATAGCAATAGTTTCTAGAGTAACTTTATCAACTACTGTGCTTAAGTCACTACCATCTGAGTTGACACCAACTGCGGCTAAATCTGGATTAATTGAGCTGTAAAACCAACAATTAGAAATTGAGTAACCTTGTAATTCACCAACAAGTGCCCCAGCATTAACGCTATTAGTAACTGAACTTTTAGAGTAACAGTCATTTATATAAGAATTCTTTGCGCCACCGACCAATCCACCAGATAGCGCAGCACCATTCACTATAGCAGAAGCATAGCAATTATTTATGCTTGAATGTGTCATATTACCCACTAAGCCACCTGTGTCCCCACCGCTTAAATTTCCACTAGAATAACAATTATTTAGAGCGTTTGTTGAGTAGCTAATAAACCCAACTAGACCTCCTACAGCATAACCCCAATCGCCCCAACCTTTATATTCAGAGATTACATCACAAGTAGAATACGAATCATTTATCACTGAATTTCCATTATTTCCAGACAGCATTCCAACTAGTCCACCGACATATGCGCGACCTCTTACGCAACCTGTAGAATAACAATTCGTTATAGTTGTTGAGGTACTTATATTACCTGCAAGAGCACCTTTATAAGAAGTATCCGCACTAGTAATATTAATATTCACAATCCCAAGGTTAAGGACTTTACCACTTAGAATAGTATTAAATAAACCACTTTCACTTGTTGTTAAATTTTTTATAACGTACCCATTGCCATTCAGCTCACCGGCGAAATCTGAAATCGAAGCCCAATTGTAACCTGATAAATCAATATCATTCATTAAAATATATTTTCCAGATAAATCATCTTGAATTTGTTGTAATTCATCTGCTGATGATATAACTGTATAGCCTTGTGATAAAGCTTCTTCCTTTGATAAACGTGTGACATAATTAACAAAGTCTCCCGTTTTCAACTCACCTTGAAATAATTGAATACCATTGTATTCTGATTCAGAAATAACTCTACGCCCTTCTACCAATCTCGCATCTATTTCAGCTTGAATCGCTCTAAAAGAACCTTCACTATATGCTCCATTCGCAGCCATTTCTACAAGAGAACGAACTCGAGATAAATGCTTTGAAACTAAATCTAAATTTTCCATAGCCGAGCTTATCATAGTTAAACCTTGCAGTGCATTATCTTCGGCAACTTGTAATGCGCTAATTTTTGTTGTCATATTTGTCGCAATAGAATAGTTTGCAGCATTATCGCTGGCATGGTTGATCTTATAGCCCGTAGTCATTCGCTCTATTGCTTGGTTGAGGCTGAACGATGACATTTTTAAGCTATTTTGTGTGATTAGACTTGAGAGGTTGGTATTAATGCTTACCATAATATCCCCCCTCCCTTACGGGTTATCACCTCACCAAGAACACTTACAACGCTTTGCGTTGAGTGTTCTATCCTCTCCTGCAAGGAGAGGGGAAGGTTGAGACTCTTCGTCGCTAACGCTCTTCTGAGCGACGTACAAACTTTCCACTTTCCACTTTCAATTTTACACAGGGATAAATACCCCTCACCCTGTTTTCCTGATTTCAACTCCGTTTCAATCGGAAAACAGACCTCTCCCGCAAGGGGCGAGGTGTTATTCAGTAGGCCTAAAAGCCAATTATAGCAATAGTTTACCCCCCCCCCGAAGGGTTGAAAGCATAGCTACAACAGGGTTGTAGGTTTTATGTATACTAAAATTTGGCCAACTCTTTCTCAACTTATAACATATCCTTATATTGATTTATTGTATCCTATGTATTTATCTAATTCCACATTTTTAAGATTTAATAACATTGTTAAGCCAATTTTGTTACATAAATTAATAAAAATTTACAAAACAGAGGCGAACTCAGATATTCTGAGGTCACCTCTGCACAAAACATGATACCTGATTTATATAAAAGTTTTAAGCACTTTTTCAAACTTTTCGTCAGGTTGGATTTCAAGGGTAATAATTTCATTACTAAATGGTTTTGTAAACTCTAATTTATAGGATTGCAAAACTTGTTCCTCAGTTTTAATCTTCATTTTTCCAAAGCCATATAATGTATCATTATAGACAGGATGGCCAATCGATGCCATATGAACTCTGATTTGATGGGTTCTTCCAGTTATCAAACCAAGTTCAACCAAAGTTGCGTCTTCAAAACGTTCAAGAACTTTAACAAGCGTAAGACTATCTTTAGCACCTTCTAATACCGCTTGCTTATGAGGTTGGGTTGGATGCCGTCCTATCGGAGCATCAATTGCAAACTCCTCTTGTTCAACCACTCCTCTTACAATTGCACGATAAGTTTTATTAAATCGTTTTTCTTTCATTTCATTAACAAGGTATTCGTGGGTTTTATTATTTTTAGCAATCATGATAAGACCAGACGTGTTTCTATCAAGTCTATGGACAATACCTCTTCGCATTTCTCCATTTAGGTCTGATAGGTTTTCGCCATAAGCATTTAGAAGCGCATTGACCAAAGTCCCTGTTGTCTCTATTGTTGTTGGATGAGTAAGCATTCCAGAAGGTTTATTCACAACAGCCATGTTCTCATCTTCCCAAACAATTTCAAGAGGAATATTTTCAGGCAAGATTTCAATCTTTTTTGACATCTGAATATCATCTAGCTCTACAACATCAGCAAGTTTCAGCACGTATGAAGGTTTAATAGGCTTTGAATTTACACATACTTGTCCAGACTTTATTTCAGACTGGATTTTTGAGCGAGACAAATCTGGCAAACAAGTTGCCAAAAATGAATCAATTCTTTCACCTTCACTTATTTCATCAATTATTAATTTCATTATTTCTTCAAATATTTGTTTTTAACTATTATAAAAATCAATGCTAATACGCCAACATTTATAAATATATCAGAAATGTTGAAAACTGGAAACTCAACAAAGTTTAGATTAAAAAAATCTCTTACGTAGCCAAATACAATGCGTTCATACAAATTACAACCAATACCTGCGACCATCATTGCTGACCAAAAACAAGCAAATGTCGAAAATTTTTCCATATGACGCAATAAATAAGATAAAACTACCAGTATCGCAACAATAGAGAATATAATTAAAAATAAGCTATAATTTTCTAGGATGCTGAACGCAGCGCCAGTGTTTTGGACATAAATCAGATCAAACAAAGGATTTTCCGGCATTTTGAAACGCAAAGAGTTGAGTATTAATTCCGAAAAATACAAATCGAAAACTATAAAAAATATTAATGAAATTACAAAATATATAATCTTATTTATTTTCGTCATTTTTAGCCTTTGATTTCTGCTCAAGATCTTCTTTTGGCAACACATTAACCCTTCTTATTGCATAGCCAAAACCTGTTAAGCTAATATTTAAGCTCATATCTGTAATAGTTGTTTTGGTTAAACCTATCGAAGCAACAATATATTCGTTCAAATTATCGTTGTTTGATGTAAAAATTCTTTCTAAGATATTATCCTCTGGCAACAACCTAAAAACTTCTTTGGTTGGCTGTTGAGGATATTCAACTTTATCAGCTGCTATTGAAGCAATGGCAAATGTTTCTTCAGGCGGATCAAACTCTAGCGTTGCTACATAATCTGTTCCAGCTTCGATTGTTATAGGGACTGTCAATTTTACGTCTAAATCCTTTGCATCGCCATATAACATTAATGTAGTTTCGTCAACAACTGAGTCTGATATAACTTTCCAAGCACCATTTTTCTTTTTTAAATAATAGATGCTTTCTGCAACACTTTTCAATTCTCCATCATAATTATTGGTTACATCAATATCTGCATAAGAAGTTTCAACTAATTCTACTTTTGCATCTTCACCTTTTATATCAACTTTTTTGATATCTATACCGTATTCAATATCTGCGTAAAGATTCCATAAATCTTTTACCAAAGTTGAATAGGTATCTAAATTAAAACCATCAGCATTTACATATTTTTCATCATAAGTTGATATAAATTTTTCAAAATCATTATCATTCGCAAATTTTACTTGAGATTTTAAAAGTCTTTTTACAGCCCAAGTCTCTTTTGTATTTTTTATACTTTCACCAAAAGTTGCAAAGTCCCAAGCATTAGCCGGTAAAAGCATTGTTGTTAATATTACTAATGTTAAAAAGATTTTTTTCATACAAAAAATTATACTCTAAAACTTCAAAAACTTGAATAATTTAAATACTGTATTATTAATATTATGCATTTTAAGCTAAATATGCTATAATCAATTAGGTTAAATTAAATAAGGTGAAAGAGATATGCCACAAATTGACTTAGATGATGAGTTTTTGGATTTGTTCTACAACATAACAAACTCTGATAAACCCAAAGAGCCACAATTAATTGATTTAAAAAAGCAACTAATCTTAATTGTTGACACTTTAAAAGAATTAAATAAGAACGCTAAAAAACCTATATATAGTAAAGCACTTGGTAATATTGAAATGAGTGAGGAAGATTTATCAAGCAATGCTATACTTATCGTAGACGACTTGGGTGTAATTACATATCAGCTACGTGTTTTATTGTCACAATTTAACTTAGACATAGACTGTTCTCAAGAAATCTATGATGCTGTTAATAAATTTAAAAAACGTAAATATCAATATGTAGTTATGGATTTGTTTATTCCAACAGAGCGTGAAGGCTTTATTTTACTAACTGAGCTTAAAAAACTAGCAGCGATGAACAATACAAAAACCACAATCGGTGTTATAACAGCATCTCCGAGAAAAGAAACCGAAATGCAATGTAAAGCAAGAGGTGCTGATTTCTTCTTGGAAAAAAATAACGATTGGCAATCTCAGTTGTTTAACATTATGAACGACGAAATCAATTCTGAAAAAGGTGATAACGAAGAAGACTTCTAAAAAAAGAGCCAATTGGCTCTTTTTTTTATTACTTAAATTGTTCTAAAAATCTTTTATCATTATTAAAGAATAATCTAATGTCATCAATTGCATATTTTAGCATTGAAAGTCTTTCAACCCCCATACCAAAAGCAAAGCCTGAATATACATCTGGATCAATACCAACACCTTTTAAAACATTAGCGTCAACCATTCCACATCCAAGTACTTCTAGCCAGCCTGTACCACTACAAGTTCTGCAACCTTTACCTTGGCACATAATACATTGAACATCAACTTCCGCAGAAGGCTCTGTAAATGGGAAAAAGCTACTTCTAAAACGAGTAGGACGAGATGAGCCAAAATATAATCTGATAAACTCGTTTAAAACACCTTTTAAATCGCCAAAAGTAATATCTTTATCTACATACAAGCCTTCAATTTGATGGAAAAAGTTATTTTTACGAGCATTTACGTTTTCATTTCTGTAAACTCTACCTGGAGCAATAACTTTGATTGGAGGTTTTTGATTTTCCATAACGTGGATTTGTGCGCCAGAAGTTTGGCTTCTAAGCACAACATTCGACGCTAATTTTGCATAAAATGTATCTTGTACATCACGTGCTGGGTGATCTTTGGGAACATTTAACATATCAAAATTGTAATAATCTGTCTCAACTTCTGGTGATAAAGACGGTTCTACAACTGAAAAACCTAGGTTTTGGAAAATAGTTACTATTTCATTTGTAGTTTGAGTTAGCGGATGAATTTTACCCATTGGGATAGATTTTCCACTCAAAGTTATATCGATTCTATCTTTTTGAAGTTTTTCATTCATTTCTTTTTGATAAAAAGCTTCGTGTTTTGCTTTTAGTTGAGCTTCTAAATCTTCAGTTATTTGATTTGCAAAAGCACCAACTGTTCGTTTTTCCTCATCAGATAAATCTTTTAGACCTTTTTTAATAGAATTAAATTCACCTTTACGACTCAAATATTTCAATCTAATTTCATCTATATCGCTTATAGATTGAGCTTTTTCAATATCAGCTTTAGCTGATGAATAAATATTTTCCAATTGTGTTTTCATCTTTTTTCTCTCCAATAAGTCATCTATATTGAAATTATACTACAAATTAAATTTATGATATACTTCTTTATATGAGTAAGAAGATTTTAATTATAGGAAATTCTGCTAAAGAATACGCTTTAGCGAAGAAATTATCAGAAAACAATGAGGTTTATGTTGCGCCAGGAAATCCTGCCATTAAAGAATTTGCAACCTGCGTAGACATTAGAGAAAACTCAACTGCGGAGTTACTGGAATTTGCAATGGAAAACGGAATTGAGCACACAATTCTTTGTTCAAAAAAAGCTCTTTCTGCAGAGATTTCTGAAGTTTTTTCAAACAATAACCTTTCTGTTTTTGGACCTTCTTCTTCCGCAGCAGATCTTATAACAAATAAAGCAGTGCTTAAAAAAGTTTTATATAAATTAAGAATCCCAACCCCTAAATTTGGAATCTTTGAAAAGCAAAACATGGCTTTTGATTATATTAAAAACATCAAAGGACCGTTTGTTTTAAAAACAAATGAACCTAGTAGTGCAATTATTCTTAATAATCAGCAGACCGCTAAAACAATTTTAGATAGCTATTTTGCCAAGAAAAGCCAAAAAATCATCATTGAAGACTATATTTGGGGCTCGTCATTCACTTTTTATGCAATTACAGATGGTTACAAAGCCCTACCTATCGGCTCTTCATTAATCTACAAGCATTCTTTAGAAGGCGAAGGTGGCCAGCTTACCAGCGGCATGGGCGCTTGCTCGCCTAATTATAAATTATCCATAGAAAACGAATATTTCTTAATGGATAATGTTATTTATCCTTTACTTGAATACTTAGAAGCAGATGGTTCTCCTTACACTGGAATCATTGGTGTTGACGGAATTCTTACCGAAGATGGCAAAATACAAGTAATTGGGCTTCAGCATTTCACACAAGATTGCGATACTAATGGTATTTTGGAAATTTTGGATACTGATTTAGTTAGCTTATTTAACTCTTGCATCGTAGGCTCTTTTAGCGACGAGTATGAATACATCGAACAAAAAGAGATTTCTACAACTTCAATTGTCTTGAATTGCAAAAACAAAGAATCAAAAAATAATATTATAGAAGGTCTCGACAATTTGGACGAAGATACAATTGTTGCATTTTACCCTAATACAACTAAAAATAAGTACTTGGAATTCGAAGCTGGAAACGGCCCTATTTTAGTTTTAACTTCAAAGGGAAGAACTGTAACTTCATCTGTTGAAAAAGGATACGAGGAAGCTAATACCATCAATTTTACTGGAATATCTTACCGTAAAGACATCTGCAAGACTCTAGCAACAGACATTTAACCATAATTGTTAAGAAATCTTTACAAAACTTTTCAAAAAAGGCAATTTTTGAAAAGGATGATACTTTATATATATACGAGATATGAAAAATTAATATTAAGTATAAAAGGAGTAAATCATGGCAAGAGTACTGATTTCAATGCCTGAAAGTTTTTTAGGCAAAATTGACGAAGTTGCAGATCTAGAAAGCAGATCTCGTTCAGAATTAATTCGTGAAGCTTTAAGAAGCTATATCACACGTAGCCAAGTGAGAAAAAGTGGACTAGCGGACAAAAATGCAAGGATTTTAGAAGCGCTACTAGATTAGCGGGGGTAGAAATAAGCCTTTTAGGCAAGGGACTCCTTGAGAGTCTATACTCTCGAGGCGAGGAGAAATTTAGAATAAACACGAGACAAGACACGAGGAAGCACTCAAAAAGTGCAAACACAACAACCATTGGAATTCTGTATTAAAAAATAGAATTCCTTTTTTTTTTGTGTGTGGGGGGGTAAATGTTTTTTTTGGGGGGGGGTATTTTGGTGGAAATGTTTTTGGGTAAGTATTTTGAGGTAAAAGGAAGCTTATTTTAAATAATAAAACAAGGTGTAGTAAAGTATGGTAGACTTTAGTCTACCAAGAATAAATAAGCCCTACGGGATGAACCCCCTCCCCGCATTTGTAGCTTACTGAAGCAAGCACAACTGCGTCCTC
>JAZNBJ010000030.1:0-6500 GCA_045586965.1 Candidatus Gastranaerophilaceae bacterium
TGAACCTTTTTTATATATAAAAGTTGGGTTTAGTGCTAAAGACAGATAAATAGATTCTAATAAATGATTAAATAAATTTATCTTAATATTATCTAAAATTTCTGTTGTGTCATAATTGATACGTTGTATATTATCTAGAAGTTTTATTGAAAATTCGCAAAAAGCTGCTTCGTCTTTATTTAATAAAAAATAAGTCAAAACTTTATCCCAAAAAGCTGCTAACTCTAATCCCATACGACCGTTAAAAGCATATAATATTTCTTCTTTAGTTTGATTAAATTTTGAATTTTTCTTTGAATACTTTGCCAACATTAATTGTTTTGCCAAATATGATGATATCTTGAATCTATCAAGTTGATATTTGTCAATGCTTCTTAGTTTATTAATAGTATCATTGTAGTCAATAGAATATGTTTCTTGGACAAAATCTTCTTGTATTCTATCTTCCTCGGGCAGAAATCGAAATTCACTACTATGCTTTTTTATCTTATCTTTGAATTTTTTAAGCATTGCTTTAGTAGAATCGGCATCAAAAACAAATAATTTAACTTTATCTCCCTGAATTTTTAATCGATTACCATTGATATTAATACAATAATTATATAAATCTCTAGAATCATTCTCATTAACTTTTTCTTCTTCAAGAATTTTTAATGAACATTCATTCTTATTGCAACCACAAAAATATTGTTTTAGTACTTTATGTATTGTTAATTTCTTCTTCTCTATACAGCAAGCTTTATCACATATACAATTTTCTTTTGTTAGTTCTTCGCAATCACCATGATTTTCTAATACAATAAGAATATCATCTACATATCGACCATAAAAAGCGGGTTTTACATATTGATTAACTTTTTCATCAAAAGTTCTTAGATACCAGTTCGCAAGAATATTAGAAGATAACATTCCTATAGGAATTGGTTTGGTTGATGTAATACTATCTTCGAATTTTCTATTACTGTTATCCTTATTAAGCAATCTTTTTATTGATATAAAATATGTGTCACGAATATTTCCTAATATATCTGTTAGAAATGAATATTTAGAAAAATCTTCTAGTATATTTTTATTACTACATATCGCTTTTAAATCTTCATTGACTAAAGAATAATCTAATGTTGCTGTTGGATAATATCTTTTTATATCAAGAGATACAATTATCACATCTTTTTTGTGATTTTGTAATAAATCTTCAGCTTCTTTAATGCAATTATCACGCCATTGTTGATATTGATAAGCATATGTTTTAAAAAGTTTGTTGCCAGAAACTACCTTGCCAGTATTTTCATCAATTTGAAGTTTGTTTGCATAACAATAACTTTTTTCTTTATTAGAATAATGACAATATTTTGAATCTAACAAATAGCCTAACTTGGTTATCCATAATACATTAAGTATATGTAATTCAATAGGTATATCTATAAAAAAATTAAAATTTTTCATTTCATACTGTTCAGAAATATAGCGATTAGTTACAATTAGACTATCTTTTTCTTCTACAATATTATTTTTAAAACTTTTAGGCTGAGTGTAAAATTTTATTTTTCCATATTTGTGAATATTGAAGTTTTTACTTTTGTAATAATTATTTAAATCTTCTTTTAGAATTTCTAACTTATTTAAAAATTTAGGATTATTTTCAAATTCAGCAATTTTCCTTCTCATATGATGATTTGTATTATCATAGTAAAAATGCGTTTTTAACTTTCTATACGCGTCTTCAATATCCAAAATTGTAAAACTCTGAAAATTTTTCATTCTGCACCTTTTTTTGATAATTTTAATACAAAAAATTTAGATTTTATATAATAAAAAAATCTTGACTGAAACTGATAGTTTTTCAGAAAGTTTTTAATTATTTTGTAATATGTTTTTTGTGCAAATTTACTGCATTTAAGACGTGGTAAACACTTCCGGCTTACTTCCGAGTAAAAAATTTGTAATTTAAATAGGTCTTTTGTGTCCAAGACTTATTATTGTCACATTATAGGCAGTGTTTGAGTTTTGGCGAATTAAAAATTTTGGAGTAGGAAATTTAAGGAAAGAAAACGGTAATTTCGGACAATTTTGGAATTTTCAGTCAATCTCTAAACAATCGCTAATATTCAAACACATTAGGTAACACAGCCTTATTTTTATAATTCAAATGTCCTAAATAAACCCCAGCAATATCCAGTTTACTTCCGACCAAAAAGGACAAAAATACAGCAAATGCTGTTTGAGTCCACAAAAAAAAGACCCCCTTGGGAGTCTTTTAAAAATTTGGGTGTGGTGGGACTCGAACCCACGACCAATTGATTAAGAGTCAACTGCGCTACCGACTGCGCCACGCACCCATGTTGCATAGTGTTTGGAGTTTAACAAAATCTTTTCATTTATCTCCGCACTTGTATTCGATTGTCAACAAGACAATACTAGCACAAAATAAAAATTAAAACCATATTTTTTGATAAATTAATTCATCATTAGGTGAAACCTTCACAATATCAAAAACTCTTTTAAAAGCTTCTTCTGTGTTGATTTTTTCGTAAGGATCAAAATGTGCAACAATATCTGAGCCGATAATATACTCATCTTTGTGAGATAAATAACAAATATCTCGTTTCCCCATGCCTCCTTTAAATAAGCTATAAGGTATATTTTCTTTTTCAAAATAATCTATTGTGTTTTCAATCTGTTTATAACTTTCTTCTCCTGCGATACAAGGAGCTTTACCACCAATAATTACAGCTTGCAAGTAATCTCTATCTCCCATTTTTTTAATATTTTGGTCTAAAAATTTTGCAATGTTTGAGAATGTTTGATTAATTTTATCTAAAGGGTTAAAATGTCCGCCAAGTATTTTTTCACCATCTGTTATTCCAACAAATTCGCAATCAAAAACATCAGATGTAGCTACGCTTTCTGACAAAATTCCTTGAGCTGGTGTCCAAGGATAGTTAATAATGTTTTTAGCTGGAACCTGCATACGAGCTCTATAGCATCCATTTGGAGAGGTTAGAATTATACGAGATTTGAAAGAAATATTATTCATATTAGTTTTAAAAAACCATAAAATAAATTTTTGCTAGTTTTTAAAAATAAAAAATACTGCTAAAATAATGAAGCAGAAACCGATTAAATAATTCCAATGGAATTCTTCTTTTAAATAAAATATTGAAAAAATGCTAAACACAACTAAAGTAATGACTTCTTGAATTGTTTTTAATTGTGCAGCTGTAAAATATTCGTGGCCTATTCTGTTTGCAGGTACTTGAAAGCAGTATTCAAACAAAGCAATCCCCCAGCTTACAAGAATAACTATCCATAAAGCGGTGCTTTTGTGCTTCAAATGTCCGTACCAAGCGAATGTCATGAAAATATTTGAAATTGTAAGCATTAGTATTGGCAAGAATTGTCTTAGCATCTAAATTCTTTGCTCCACTTTTGTATTAGCTAAAATAACTGCGCTAATCATTAATACGCAACCCCAGATTTCTCTTACAGTCATAACTTCGCCTAAAATCAAAGCGCCACCTATAACTGCAAAAACTGATTCCATGCATAAAATTAATGAAGCTAAAACTGCAAAAGTATGTTTTTGACCAAACATTTGTAATGTATAAGCAACGCCACAAGCCATTATACCTGAATATAATAATGGCACTTTACAATCCCAAAGTTTTGCGATTTCAACTGTTTCCATAATCAACATAGGGATTAATGATAAAACCGCAACTGTTATAAACTGAACGCAAGATGCTTTAATAGGATGTACTTTTGAATATTTATTAACAACCAAAATATGTACACCATAGAAAAATGCGCCTACAAGCAACCAAAAATCATAGATTGAATAGCCACCGTCAGGTTGGAAGCATAATAGATAAAGCCCAACAACTGCCAAGAAAACGCTTGTATAAACACGCTTTGCGATTTTTGCCCCCATAAATAATGATAAAATTGGAACAAAGATTATGTACAAAGCTGTTATAAATCCAGCTTTTCCTGCGCCAACATATTGCATGCAATATTGTTGAACAGATGATGCTATAAATAGTGCTACACCGCAAGAAATACCCGCTTTTGCAAGTCCAACTCTTTGAACATATTTTCTTTTCGGTGTTCTTTCGTCTTTTTTAGAATATTTTGCCCATAAGATTAGTGGAACTAAGCTTAATGCACCTAAAATGCTTCTAACAACGTTAAAGGTAAAAGGTCCGATAAATTCCATCCCAGCACGTTGTGCAACAAAACCAAGCCCCCAAATAAGAGCGGTTAAGAATAATGCTACATTTCCTGCTAATCTGTTTTTCATATTAAATATTATACAATAAAAAACTTCAATATAAGAAACAAGCTTGTAGGTCAGGCATTGCCTGACCTACAGACTACAATACCTATCCGTTTTTAGGGGTGCAGTTTAAGTAAAGCCGACTCACTGGCTCATCAAAATGCGAAAAAAGTAGGGTAGACTTTAGTCTACCTTTATTGTTGGTGGAGCAAGCTCCACCCTACTTCCGAGCAAAATTGACATTGTTATTTGACACACGATTAAAGAAGAAAGAACTGTGGGTTTGATAATTTAAATTTAACTAGCAAAAAATATTTTTACAGGTTTTAGAATCTATATAAGCTATGCTGAAAGGAAGATTTAATGAATATTAATCCTATTAATAATACTCAAAAAAACACAAACTTTGGAGCAATAAAGAGTATAAAATTTGTTGGTGAATTCAGGAATGCACCTTACGCACAAGAAAAAGTGTTGAATGCATTTGAAGCAAATAAGACATTGCAACAATTTTGTCAAAAGTTTGATACGCGTATAATTTTTGACTTAACTTATCATCCTATATGTAAAATCCCATTTTATGAACCAAGTATGCATATTTGTTATGAGGTGTTGGAAACTGAACCAACAACTTTCTTTGAAAAGCTTAAAAGCTATTTTGCTGGAAGTAATTATAATGAAAGGAAATTTTTTGTAATTGAGCCTAATGAGGTAGCGCATTCTGTTGATACAAGTGCAACTGCATTAAGTAACAAAATTGCTAAAACTAAAGATTTCTTTAAACAAGAAATGTCTGAATCTAGAGATATAAAAGCAACCAGACGAGAGGTTTTTGATGTAAGAGAAATTGCAAGACAAGAAAAAGCAGAAGCTGAAATTCGCCTTAGAAGTAAACAAGAAGAAATTAATAAGAGAATAGAAAGCTTGCTAAACTAAAATAACAATTAATTCATTAAAATATTAAATAGAATTAAAATAAAAAGAAAGGATATAAAATGCAAATAGCTCCAATTAGACCATATAACGTAGGTCAAAAACAAAGCAAACAAAATACTAATTTTAAAGCTCTTCGAAAGATTGAGTTTAGAAAAGGTACACCTATTAATGTTAAAATGGAAGTTCTGAAGATGTTTGAACAACCAGAAATAAAAAAAATGTTTGAAAACTGGAATATAAATCTAGAGGTTTTAGGTAGCAGAGATCATTCAGAAATTAGAATGTTTGTCGATACAAAATTTGGAAATCACGAATTCCGTTTTCATTCTTTTGATGGAGGAATGCCAGAGTTAGAAGAAGGCTTAAAAAAGGGTTATAATAGAATCAAAGGTTACGAAGATGATCGTATAAGATGGGCCAATTACGCAAAAAAAATGGAAATTGAAGAAGCTCGTCAAGAAGCACAAAGACTAGCTCAAGAAAGACAAATACAAAATAAAATTAACGAATTAACAAACCCTTCGTATTGGCATGGCAAAAGCGCAACAAAATGCGATGTTGTAAATAAAAAGCCTTTAATTCCAACAGAAGCATTTGACAATGCACCTGAATATAATTCATTAACAGAGATATTAACTCCTGAACAAATTAGTAAATTATTATAAACTAAGCTTTTAGCTGTGGGGTGGGAAATTTAGATTAATAGGACGGGTTTTAACCCGTCTTTTTTGTTTTGTTTGGTTAAACCCCAACCTATTGGCTACATTGTGGCTTTTTATTTTAGTGGTAGACTAAAGTCTACCCTACTACTACGTTATCTTTGATAACGTGCGCAGGCGGTAAATACCGCCGAAGCTAGTAGCTAAAGCGTTTTTTCTTTCTTTTCTTTGGTACTTTCTTTTGTTTCTTTTGCTCGCAAAAAAAGAAACAAAAGAAAGTACACATAAAGCTTAAAATAAAAATTAAAAAGACAACATAATATTAGAAGGTGATTTTATAACAATTAATAACGGCAATATTAATTTTGCAAATCCTTCTATACGTGATTTTATTGAAGTTTATATATATAAAAATAATTTATTATCTGCATTTATAGAACTATCAAATAGAAATGAACAATATAAATGGTTATATGATACATATTTTTCGGTAAATAATATTCCTAAAAGTTATTTGTATAAATTTTTTAAAAAACTAAAATCACAAAATTCTATAAAATATGATTCCTATGTGACAGAATTGCTTATTCGTCTTATCAATATAGTAGAAGATGTAAACTTAATACCAC
>JAZNBJ010000031.1:0-14403 GCA_045586965.1 Candidatus Gastranaerophilaceae bacterium
CATGACTCTAAAAGATCTTGAACAAGTTATTTACTTTAATAATTATGTTGTAATTGATCCTGCGGATTCTCCATTCAAGAAATTCCAACTTCTATCAGAAGAAGAATATGAAGATTTTAT
The DNA here is from genome assembly GCA_045586965.1 of Candidatus Gastranaerophilaceae bacterium. Classification (GTDB taxonomy): domain Bacteria; phylum Cyanobacteriota; class Vampirovibrionia; order Gastranaerophilales; family Gastranaerophilaceae; genus CAG-196. The sequence continues at coordinate 121 of JAZNBJ010000031.1, forward strand.
TATGGAAAATGAAGAGTCAAAACTAGAAGTTGGTATCGGTGCAGAAGCAATTAAAAAACTTCTTGGCGAAATCAACACTGTTGAACTAGCTGAAGAAATTAGAACAGAATTGGCTAATGGTGTTACTTCTGTTCAAAGAAAAGGTAAGTTAATTAAGAGATTAAGATTATTAGATTCTTTAATTTCTTCTGAAACTGATCCTACTTGGATGGTTATGGATGTACTTCCTGTAACACCTCCAGATTTAAGACCAATGGTTCAATTAGATGGTGGTAGATTTGCTACTTCTGACTTGAACGATTTATATAGAAGAGTTATCAACAGAAACAACCGTTTACAAAGATTACTTGAAATGGGCGCACCTGAAATTATCGTAAGAAACGAAAAACGTATGTTACAGGAAGCTGTAGACGCTCTTATTGATAATGGTAGACGTGGTAGAACAGTTGTTGGTCCTAACAACAGAGCATTGAAATCTTTATCTAATATTATTGAAGGTAAACAAGGTCGTTTCCGTCAAAACTTATTAGGTAAGCGTGTTGACTATTCTGGTCGTTCAGTAATCGTTGTTGGTCCTACATTAAAACTTAACCAATGTGGTCTACCAAAAGAAATGGCAATTGAATTATTCAAACCATTTGTTGTTAATAAACTTATCGAAAGAGGATATGTTCAAAACATTAAATCTGCTAAGAAAATGATTGAACGCTCTGACGCAAAGGTTTGGGATATATTAGAGGAAATCATTGACGGACACCCAGTAATGTTGAACCGTGCTCCGACCCTTCACAGATTAGGTATTCAAGCATTTGAACCTAAATTAGTTGAAGGTAGAGCTATTCAACTTCACCCGTTAGTATGTACAGCTTTCAACGCTGACTTCGACGGTGACCAAATGGCTGTTCACGTACCTCTATCAATAGAAGCTCAAACAGAAGCTAGAATGCTTATGTTAGCTACAAATAACATCTTGGCTCCAGCAAATGGTAAGCCAATCATCACACCTTCTCAGGATATGGTTTTAGGTATGTACTACTTAACAATCATGAAAAATCCTGACCAAGAAGTTAAAGGTTACTTCTACAACTTCCAAGATGCTATTTCAGCTCTTGAAGCAAAAGTAATTACACTTCACGATAAAATCGTTGTACGTGATGAAAAAGGTAAGAGAATTGAAACTACTGTTGGTAGAATCATTTTCAACGAAGCAGTACGTAAAGCATTAGCATAGAATACACTAGCTTAAATGTAGAAGTTAAAGGATAGGAAATTATAAATATGGAAAATACTTACACACATAAAAATAATACTCCTGAGTTTATTAATACACAAATGGACAAAAAAGGTTTGAACAAACTTTTGTCTCAAATGTATTTGGAATACGGTGGTGCAAAAACTGCTGAATTAGCAAATACTCTTAAAAACTTAGGGTATAAATACGCTACAAAATCTGGCGTAACAATTTCAATTGCTGACTTATCAGTTCCTGAATCTAAAAAAGCATTACTTCAAGAAGCTGAAGCAGAAATTGAAAAATCTACAAACAGATATCTTAAAGGTGAGATTACTGAAGTAGAAAGATACACAAAGGTTATCGACACATGGTCTGAAACAACAGCTAAGTTGACAGAACAAGTGGTTGAAAATTTTGATAAATTAAACCCAGTATATATGATGGCATTCTCAGGTGCGAGAGGTAACTTATCACAGGTTTCTCAGTTGGTTGGTATGCGTGGCTTGATGGCAGATGCGCAAGGTCAGATCATCGACTTGCCGATTACATCAAACTTTAAAGAAGGTCTATCAGTTACTGAATACATCATTTCTTCATATGGTGCAAGAAAAGGTCTTGTAGATACAGCGTTAAAAACAGCTGACTCTGGTTACTTAACTAGACGTCTTGTTGACGTTGCTCAAGATGTTATCATTCGTGATGAAGATTGTGGTGGCGATAAATATATTAATATGAAGCCTATCACCGATGGTGATGCGATTATTGTTCCATTAATCGATAGATTATTAGGTAGAACTGTTGCTCAAGATATTCTTGACGAAGATGGAAAAACTGTTCTTGTTAAAAAAGATACTACAATGGACAGAAATGATGTTAAGAAGATATCTCACTTAAACTTAACAGAATTAAAAGTTCGTTCAGGTTTAACTTGTGGTCTTGAGTATGGTGTTTGTCAAAAATGTTATGGTTGGGCACTTACAACTCAAAAGCTTGTTGATGTTGGTGAAGCAATCGGTATTATCGCAGCTCAATCAATTGGTGAACCTGGTACTCAGTTGACAATGAGAACTTTCCACACAGGTGGTGCGGTAGGTGTTAAAGAAGCTACAAGAGCTATTTTAGCTACAGCAGCAGGTACAGTGTCATCAAAACTTAAAACTAGAGAATTGAGAACTCGTCATGGTGATGTGGTTAGAGTATCTATTACTGAAGGTGATATCGAAGTTGGAAGCGGTAAAAAATCACAAACTTACCACATCCCAGCAGGTGCAACTGTATACTTTGAAAACGGCCAAGAAGTTGAAAAAGAATTTAAACTTGCTGAATTTAAACCTTCTTCAAATGATGCAGGTCGTTTGACAGAAAAAGCTACAAAAGATATTAACTCAGATATGCCAGGTATGGTTTTATTTGAAGACTTTATTGCTGATGAAAAGAAAGATAGACAAGGTAATATTTCAAGAACAGCTAACAAAAATGGTATTGTTTGGATTATCGGTGGTGATGTTTATAACTTACCTGGTGGTTCAAAAGTTCTTGTAGAAGATGAACAAAAAGTTAAAGCTGGTGATAAATTAGCTGAAACTCTTATGATTTCTGAACATGGTGGTGAAGTTAGATATGCTGAAGATTTGGAAGTTGAAACTATTAAATCTGGTAAGAACAAAATTAATAAAATTATAAAAGGTAAAGAAATTACAATTGTAATTGCATCTTTAACTCCAGCAAATGCTAAATTTGAACAAACTAAAAAAGAACAACTTTGGACAGTTAAAAAGACAGGTGAAAAATATATCGTTAAAGCCCCTATCGACACAACTGTTGAAAACGGTATGATTTTAGCCGAGTTGATTGATGACGAATGTGCAGTTTCATCTTCTGGTGAAATTAGATATATTGACGTAGAAGTTGATGATAATCAAATCGTTACAAAACCTGGTAATATAGTATTCGTTCCAGAAGAAGTACATCAAGTTAATAAAGATGCAACTTTAAAAATGGTTGAAAATGGTACATTTGTTACAGCTGGTACAGAAGTTGTTAAAGATATATACTGTCATATTGATGGTATTGTTGAATTTAAAGAATTTAATGAAGTTATCCATGAAGTAACAATCAGACCTGGTGAAGTTCATACTCTATCAAGTGTATCTGAATTGAAGGTTGAAGAAGGTGCTGTTGTTGAAGCAGGTACTACAATCGCTAAAGGTGTTAAAGCTAAAGAAACTTCAATTGTTACAATCATGGAAATGGATTTTGATGATTTAGATATTGATGATTTAGATGAAGAAATTGATACAACTTCTCTTGATGAAGAATCATTGGAAGATAGACCTATCCAAATCTTGGTAAGACCTGTTCAACCAATGTTTATTGAACCAAAAGAAGTATCTATCAAATTTGATACAACAGATGAATTGATTAATATCGTTCCTGTAACACAATTACAATACAAAGATGGCGCAAGAGTTAGAAACCTTGACGGTGCTACTTTGACAAGAACAAGCTTAGTTCTTCAAATGCAAGGTTACTTATCACACTTGAAAGGTCTTGTAGAGCTTGATGCAGCTGGGGAATTGAAAATTGTTGTGCTCGAAACATTAATCGTTCGTCGTGAACAAGAAGGCAATTCTAAGATGAATGCTTCACTACAAACTTCATTACTTGTTGAAAATGGTGATGTAATTGAAGCTAAAACACCAGTTGCAAAGACAGAAGTATTAGCTATAAATGATGGTGAAGCTTCTATTAAGGGTGATGCTGGTGAATCAAGAAGACTTCTTGTTAACTGCGCTAACTTTGAAACTGTAGTTGCAACTAAGAATAAACCTTCTGTTAAGAAAGGTGATTTCATCAAGCTTGATTCAGAAGTTGCATCTTCTGGTGAATTAGCACCTGTTTCAGGTAAAGTTGTTGATGTAACAGCTAAATCAGTAACAATCAGAAATGGTCGTCCATATTTGATTAGCCCAGGTACTATGTTACAAGTAGAAGAAGGCTCATTGGTTCTTCGTGGTGATATGCTTGCAACACTTGTATTCGAAAGAGAAAAAACAGGCGATATCGTTCAAGGTCTTCCAAGAGTTGAAGAACTTCTTGAAGCTAGAAAACCAAAAGATTGTGCAATCTTAGCAGAGACTGATGGTACAGCTGAAATAGAAATTGAAGATGATATGCCTAGATTGTTCTTGGTAACTGATGAAGGTTCAAGAACTGAAATCAAGTTTGCAATCGATTCAAGTATTGTGGTTCAAAACAAACAAAAAATCAAAAAAGGTCAACCTTTAACAAGTGGTCCTTTGAACCCACATGACGTAATCAGACTTTGCGGACCTGAAGAAGCTCAACAATATTTAGTTGACGAAGTACAACGAGTATACCGTTCACAAGGTGTAGAAATCGCAGATAAGCATATCGAAATTATTGTTAGACAAATGACTAAGAAAGTTCGTGTTGTTGATTCTGGTGATACAAACTTATTACCTGGTGAATTGGTTGAAGTTCAAACTTTCGAAAACGAAAATAAAATTGTTCGTGAACATGAAGGTCAAGAAGCAACTTGTGAATATATGTTGTTAGGTATTACAAAAGCTTCATTGAACACTGAAAGCTTCATTTCTGCAGCTTCATTCCAAGAAACTACAAGAATCTTGACTGAAGCAGCTGTTGACGGTAAGAAAGACTTATTAAGAGGTTTGAAAGAAAACGTAATTATCGGTCGTATTATCCCTGCAGGAACAGGCTTACACCACTTATCATTCGCTAGTGAAGAACGTGATAGAGAAGCTCAAAAACGTGCAGCTCAAAGAAATCAAGCTAGAAAACCATCAGCAATCTTGGAAGAAATCGAAGGTATGTTTGGTTCTCCAGATTTGATAGTTGGTAATGAAGCAATTGATGAAGAATAACGGATATTAAGAGAGATAAGGCGGTTTGCAAAGCAAACCGCCTTATTTTTATATTAAATTTCCCCTTGTCTTTTTTATAATTTTATATTCATCATTTCTACAAATTTAATATTTGCATTATAAACATCTTCATTCTTAATTATACTTATTTCTTTAGCATGAAAATTATTATTTTCGAGATTTAGTAGTTTTGAAGTTATTAAATAAAGTTTAGTAATTATGTTTTCTGGGGTAAAAATAATTTGTTGCATATTGTGCCTCTTTGATTTTGTGTTTATATAAAACCACGTAAAAATAAAATTTGCTAGCTATGTGGGGTTTAAAATTAAGTTTTTATGTTGGGCCTATATCCAACATATATTTTTGTAACAAAAAGCCTCAAAGCATTGTGTCCGTTTTTTTTTTGCTATAATGATAATATGGATTAATGAGTAAGGAGTGTGTATTATGAATGTATTACCAATTTCAACAAACGAGCAAAATAACTCACCAAATTTCGGTATGTTATATTCACCTAAAACCGTAAGGACATTAAAAAAAATTGTTCCAGAACTTGTAAAAGAAGAAGGTGTTGAAAGTACTAAATTAGCAATTGCAACTCTCAAGAAATTGGGACAGCGTAAAGATAATATCAAGCTACATCTTGAACATGATGGTGGGCATTGTTACTCATTATCGACTGGTGTTAATAGAGTTAAAGATAGAGATTTTGACGGCTATATTTATTATATTGACCATCCTAGTTGTCTTGAAGTAGCTTCACGCAGCAGAACTGGATTTCAAGACTATGTCAAAACATTAGATACTGACAAATTTGTTGATGCTGCACATTCTGGTATTGATGAATACGCAAATAAGGTAAAGGGTGAAACTTTTAAAGAAAAAGTTGCAAATAAAGCTTTACAAGCTAAAGAAGCTATAGTTGATGGTTTTGAATGGCTTATAGATGAATTTTCTTTGGTTGATTATCAAGATGGAGGAAAGACGAAAACTACTATTGTTGCTTGGTCGGATTTAAAAGATTGCATTAGTGATGTGTTCAATAGTGCAAAAGCTTCTAAAGATAATGATATTACTTTATTGAGAAAAGAAATTGATAGTTTGCCAACTAGATTGTAATTTTAATGATACACAAATTATTTTTATAATGAGTGTTAAAAATATAGTAAAGTAGGGTAGAGTTTGTTCCACTAATAATAATCAAGTAATAAAGTCGGCTTGGTAAAGCCGACCTATTTATTTTATTGTCAGGCAGAGCCTGACCTACAGACTTTTAAGACATTATCTATTTGCTACCATATTGTTTTTTATAAATTAAGGTTTATTTCTTCTGTCCAAGTTTGTAAATCTAGGATTTTACCTCTAGGTCCCCATCTTTTTATTTCAGTTTCAAGTTTTCCGTCAGGGTATAAATCCTGTTTGTAATAAATTTGTTTTAACCTATCATAGAATGTTGTTCTCATTACATTATGAGTAATTACTTTTGATATATCTCCGTCTTGTACTGTTTCTTTTATGTGGACATGGCGTTTTTTATAATCAACCAATCTGTCAGGATCAATCATTTCATTTAATTCACCAATCGCCCAAACTCCGTCTTTTGGCACTTTCCTTTTTGGATCAAGAACTCCTGAGGCAAGTTTATCGAAAAATTTTCCCATTCTTTCGAGGGCTTCCCAATCAGCTTTTTCCCAAACTTGAGTGCCGTGTGAGAAATAAGCCCCGAAAGTCATATTGTTATTTTTAATCATTGAAATTTTTGAATTAGAAATTGAACTGTTGTTTTTGCGCATTGAATTGCACATAATTGGGTTTACACGCATAATGATGCTCCTTTCATAAATGAACTAATAGTAATATACAAACTCAAAACAAGAGGTTAAATAATAACCTGCAAATTAGTGACTAAATCGTCTAAATCGTTTTGAGTAATATTTGCCCATTTATGTTTCCTTTTATGTAAGTCTATTTATATCAAATTGAGTAATTTTTGTCAATAATCTATGTGGTCATATTGAAAACAAAACCTCGTAAAAATAAAATTTGCTAGTTTTTATGTTAAAATAATTAAAAAGAGGATTAAGATTTGACTATAAAAATTGCAATTACTGGTAAAAGTGGTAGTGGAAAAACTACAATAACAAAAGGTTTTTTAAGTGTTTTAAAAGAGAAGTTTCCTGAAAAATCAATACTTTTGTTTGATAATGATTTGTCAGGCGAATTAGGACACGCTTTTGGAAAAGATATTCGTAATACAATATATGGTATTCGTAGTGGAAAACACGAATATAGAACAGGTATACCTCAACATATGACAAAACACGAGTATGTTGAGTGGGCTATTGAAGATATTATTGTTTCATTAGATGAAAATGTAGATATAATTGTTTCTTGGTTAACTGGTTCAAAAGATTGTCGTTGCCCAATTACAGAGCAACTTAATGATGCTTTACAGAAATTAATTGAAAGATATGATTTTGTAATCTTTGATTGTGAATTTGATTTGAAATATTTAAATCAGCTAGTAGATACAAATATTGATTTGGCATTAGTTGTTGCAAATCCTGCAATTGAGTCAATTAAACTTGCAAAAAGAATTGTTGATTATTCAGCTAAATATGCAGCTGGTGGACAACTAGGTGTGATTATTAATAAAGCAGATAATCAAGATATGACAGAAGTTTATGCTTTAGCAAAAGAGCTAGAAATGGATGTTATTGGCTCTGTGCCTAATGACGATGTTTTAGCAAAAGGTTCTTTAGAGAAAAATTCTGAAGTAGTATTCGAAGCTTTAAAACAATTGTATTTTCGATTAAATTTACCACAGGAGAATAATTAATGATATTAGATGGCAAAGCTGTTTCAAAAAAAATTTTGGAGAAGGTTAAATCTGATGTTCTTAAATTAGATAAGAAACCTCATCTTGTGGTTATCCTTGTTGGTGATGATCCTGCTAGTCAAATATATGTTAGAAATAAGCAAAAAACAGCTTTAGATGTTGGTATTAAATCAACCTTAATAAAGTTTGAAGTAGATGTAACAGAACAAGAGCTTTTAAATAAAATAGAGGAATTAAACCAAGATAGCGATGTTACAGGGATTCTAGTTCAATTACCTTTGCCAAAACACATTGATAAAAATAAAGTTGTGCTAGCTATTTCACCTAAAAAAGATGTCGATGGATTTCATCCTGAAAATGTAGGACGTTTTTCAATAGGTTTAGAGCCTTATTTTTACCCAGCGACTCCTCAAGGCATTATAATGTTATTAGATGAGTATAATATTAATTTAGAAGGCGCTGATGCTGTTGTAATTGGGCGTTCTAATATTGTCGGTAAACCAATGGCTCAAATGCTTTTGCAACGTAATGCAACAGTTACAAGTTGCCATTCATATACTAAAGAATTGGAAGATAAAATAAAAACCGCAGATATTGTAATTTCTGCGGTAGGTAAAAAAATTGTAAGATGTAAGATGGTTAAGAAAAATTCTGTTATTGTTGACGTTGGAATCTTTAAAGATTTTAACGGCAAACTTACCGGTGATGTGGATTTTGATTTTGTATCTGATTCTGTAGGTTTTATTACTCCTGTACCGGGTGGTGTTGGACCAATGACGATTGCATCTTTGATGTACAATGCATCTAAGGTCTATTAAAACTTTAATTAGGATTAGTTGAGTAAGCCTGTGTCTTGAGCTGATGTAGCAAGGTTTTGTTTTTCAGCCTCAGCTCTGTTATTAAGAACTTCAAGCTCAGCTTCCCACATAGTTTTCATTGTTTCATATTCAATATCTAATTCTGCTAATTCTTCTTTTAATTCTTCGTCGTATTGTGTAACTTTGGCATCTGCATAGTCAACAGCTTCGCATTCGCATCCGCCGTAATAGGTTCTGCCTTCAAAATTTATTGTTTTATCGTCTTCAAGACCGTAACATTTATCATATGCGTTGTTCCAAGCTGTTTCAAATTTTGTTTGTACTTCAAGACGTTTTTGGTTAGCTTGATATTTATCAGCCCAATAGATTGATTGTTGGGTTGCATAAGCAATATCCGCTTTTGTACCTAAATAGTTTAATAATTGTGCTGATGTGTTAGACATTTTCTTATACCTTTTTTTATCTTACATAGATATAAAGTATATAAAAAATATCGAATTTCACAAGTTGAATATTTTGTTACAAAAGTTAACAATTAATTAAATATTTTCTTCTTATTATTTAATACTTGTTGTTTTTCTACTTCATTAATAAATAACATTAGTGAAGTAAAGTCAATGTTCTTGCTATTATTTGTTTCTTTAACTATTCTAATTAATGGCTCTCCAATAATTTTATATTTATTTATAAGTGTTATAATTTCCTCTGAATTAAATCTAGGGATATTATTGTTATTTTGCTTAGTAAGAAATTCTAATTCATTTGGATATTTTTTATAAATCTCGTTAAATATAAAAACAATCTGAGTTTTAAAACGATTTTCTATTTTTCCATTTCTGATTATTTTTTCGTTGCATATCTGGGTTAAAAACTCTGCTTTGTTTTTAGCAACGCAATCTTTCACAAGTCTGATTATCATATCTGCATTATAAAGAGGGCAATCTTCGTCGATTTCTTCATTATATTCATATTGGTTAATGAGAGCGAGGAACAAATCTTTATGCGGTGTCTCAGTGTAACATTTATTTAGTTTATTTATTTCATTTAATTCAAATCGATATGTTTTTATTCCGTTATCATCAATAACAATTCCTTCTTTAATCATATCTAAAACTAATTCTTTATTTTTACTGCTGCTGTATATATCTTGTAAAACTAACATGTCAGGAATTGAAAACCTTGCTTCTAGTTTGTCAAAATCACTTGAAAGTGTACTATAATTTGTTAAAGTAGTTTGTAGCAACTTTTTGTTATCAGGTTTTGATAGTATTTCAAAAGCAGCACTTTTTGCTTTTAGAGATAAGTCAGATTCAATAAACTCAAATAAATTATTTATAAAAAAGATATCATTAATATTTCTATCTTGCTTTGTCATTATCTTTATTATATTTGCAATTACTTGTGCTTGTTCTTGAGTTTTAAAAAAATTAAAACATTTTACGAGCTTTTCTCCTCTTATGAGTTCATCAGTGTTTGGTTGACTTTTTAAATAGCCTTTATTTTGTTGGTATTGTGAAGTGTTAAGTTCTTGTTCTTTTAGTATTTGTGCTGTCAATACTCCCATTAATACAGGAACAGTTAGCTCATTAACCAAGTTTGTTTTAGCTTGCTTGTTGAGCTTTAATTTACCATTGAAATTTGTATTATATTTTGTATTAACTGACTGAATATTCATGTTATTTTAAACTCTAATCTTGTTATAACATGAATAAAACCTGTAAATATATTTTTTGCTAAAAAAGCACTTGCTATATATGCAAGTGCTTTTTTTTATAAATTGATTGATATTAGTTGTTACTTAAGACTAATCTGAATGTAGCTAAGTTTTTTATCGATAACATTTTGTGTTTGTTACCTTGTTGTTCAGCAATCGAGAAGATTCTACAAATTCTTTGAATTTCTTCAATATCCTTTCTAGATTCAAGTTTATAAACATTTTTGATTGGATCAGAAATAACTGACATCGCTATGTTTAATTCTTCTTCTTTCATGTGTAACTCCTTATTAACTGTCTATGTATATATAAAGTTTATCTATTTTAAAAAATTGCCTTTTTTCTTTTGTATTGTAAAGATATGTTAAGAAATCTTATATAAAATGTCATCGAAAATTCAATCATAGATTGCTAAAAAGAGTTTTTTATAGTATTTTAAAATTGTGGAAAATGAAGTTTTAGATTACAATTCTATTCTTTCTGGTTGCGGTTTAGGAGAGGCTCCCGCAAATGTTGTTATCAAAAATATTGCTAATCTAGAGGAGTTTTATGACTCTTCTGATTTGGTGAAAATTTATAACTATTGCTTAATAAATGTCAAAGATGTGGATATTTTAATACAGATTATAAAATATACTGATGCCTATAAATCTGTTTCAACACTCAATATTTTACTCGATTTATTATTATTTAAATTTGATAAAGAACAAAAAGACACAGATTTAGTTGTTAATTTAAGGGTTATGTGCATTAAGGCCATTGCAAATTATAAAGATACTTCAACTGTAACATCTTTATTGTCTTGTATGAATAATAAATATGAACATTACAAAGTTAGATTGGCTTGTGCTGATGCTTTGGGTAGAATTGGAGATAAATATGCTGTTCAACCTTTAATTGATTTGGTTGAAGATGAAGGAGAAAAATCTGTTTATTTAAAAGAATCTGCGACATTTGCGTTAGGCTTATTAGGAGATACGAGTGCAATTGATCCACTTATATCAATATTAGAATCCAAACAAGGTTTTTTAGATAAATTTGCATTTCTTAAAGAGAAGATTGTAGAAGCATTAGGTAAGTTGAATGTAAATAATAAAAAAGTAATAAAAGCTTTGAAAAAATCATTAATGGATACATCACCTATGGTTAGGATAAACGCCATTGAGGCAATAATGAATAGTGGTGAACCTGATTCAATAGAATTAATAAGACCTTCATTAAAGGATGATGACGATGAAGTTAAGAAAAATGCATTGATTGCATTATATAATTTAATGGGGCGTGATATATTAGACGAAGTATTAAGTCTACCATATTCTGAGTTTTTGAAAAAAGAAGCACAAGATTTAATTGATGAATATGAGGATTATGAAGATTATGAATAACAAAGCAATAATATTATTATCAGGAGGTCTAGATTCTCTTGTTGCACTTGGTTATTCAGTTGCTTCAAAAAATTTTAATATAGTACTTGCATTAACATTTGATTATGGACAAAAAGCTGCAAGTGAAGAAATAAAAGCTTCAAAAGCTATTTGTGAATATTATAATGTTGAACATAAGGTTATTAAGCTTGATTGGTTAAAAGAAATTACTAGAACAGCGTTGGTTTCAGAAGAGGAAACCCCTACGGACAATTTTGAGACCTCAAAAAGTGCAGAAGCTGTATGGGTACCAAATAGAAATGCATTGTTTATTAATATAGCAGCAAGTTTTTGTGATTCGTATGGATATAAATATATTTTATATGGTGCTAATAAGGATGAAGCAAATACTTTTCCTGACAATACCGAAGAATTTAGGTCTCAAATAACGAACTTGTTTCAAACTTCAACATTAGTTAAACCGCAAGTACTTGCCCCCTTGATAAATTATACCAAGGGTGATATAGTAAAAATTGCAGTAGAGCACTCAATGCCGTTGGATTTGGTAAAAAGTTGTTATAATTCGGGAGAAGGGCATTGTGGTAAGTGTGAATCTTGTCACTATTTAAAAAGAGCTCTATTAGAAAACAATTGTCACGAATATATTAGTAAGTTATTTATTAATATTTAGATTAAAAGAAAGCATTGTATTAAAATGAAAACAAAATTTATAGAAGAAGAGATTAAATACATTGGTTCGCAATTAGCTCCACATTGGATTTATAAAAATTTCAAGATTCAAGGTGATGCTATTGTTGCTTTTATCGGAGAATGCGAAGTTAAATTAACTGAAATGGTTGATATAGAAGACGTTATAAATAATGAACCTATTTATAGCAAATCTATGTTGAGTTTTATTTCTGAACAATTTGGAATTGGTTTAACTGAAGGTGTTTTAAGACAAAGATTATTAATGTCTATAATAAAAGAATTATTAGAAGAAAAAGGTGTTTTTGTCGTAAGAAATGGCGACGATTTAATGATTACTGGTAGAAAGCTATCAGTTTCAATAGCTACTAAATCTATAACATCAGTATTAATTCACACAGGTTTGAATATACTATCAGAAGGTGCTCCAGTCGCTGCATCAGGCTTGCAAAGTGAATTAGGGATAAGTGATATAAAAGACTTTGCGCTTGAGGTAATGAAAAGATATTCAGAAGAGCTTGAAGATATTGTATTAGCTAGCACAAAGGTGCGAGGTGTATAAGATGGCAAGACAAAGTTATAAAAAATATATGAAAAAAGATACTGGCAAAGATTATAGCCTATTAAAAGTTTTTCTTTTTTCCTTTTTTGGGATGTTATTGTTGTTTACTTTCATAATTAAATCTTTTTCGCCTGATGTTGATGTTTCAATTGGTGATTATAAACAAGAGGATGAAATTGAAAATATAGAAGAAGTTAAGAAAAATGTCGACAATAGACTTGCAATGATTCAAGATGAAGATCAAGGTAAGAATTTCTCAGATTTAATGAAAAAAGCTGAGGATAAAGAATTAGAAAGTAAAAAAGATTTAAAACCTTTAACTAAAACGCCTGTAAAAGATGAAGCAGAAGAGAATGAGGATGTTGTTCAAGCAAAGGCTCTAGAACCTGTATATAAAGTCTTTATAGGTTCTTATACTTCAGCAGAACAAGCAAAAGTTGCAAAAGATATAATTACTGAAGCTGGGTCAAGCTTAACACCAATTGTAAAATGTATTGGAACCAATAATTATACTTTACAAGTTGGTATTTTTAAGAATAAAGACAGCGCTGATGCTCTGTTATATACAATTCAACAAAGTCACTTACCAGGGAGAATTGTTCAAGAATATTAAGGTTTAATAATAAAACTTTACATCCTGAAATATTTTGATAAATTTAAAAAAGTTTGTGATACAGTAGAATATGTAATCCGTTAGAGGAATTAAGTTAGACTATCATAAATTATATAGGAGATATTTGATGCCTAATTATTTGACAAAGGAAGAGATTAGACAATGGAGAAGTTCTTTGGAAAAGATTACGCTTGAAGAATTTGCAGCAAGATTAGGGAAGTCTGTAGAAGAAAGTAAACCAACAAATGATGTTGTTGATATTGTAATGTCAAAAGGTACTTCTTCAAATACAAATCGAAATATTAGTGATGGTTTCTCTGCGATAGCAGAAAGAGCTTTTAAACGTGAAAGACAGATATCTCATACACCATTTTCAATTGGTAAAAATGATTATAAAGAAAAACAAGTTGTTGAAGAAGTTTCTGTAAAAAGAGCTATAAAAAATATACTTGATAAAACAATATCAGAACAAGAATTAAAAAAAGAAGAAAAAAATAATAAAAAAGAGTCTGTTTTAGATAAA
>JAZNBJ010000032.1:0-13320 GCA_045586965.1 Candidatus Gastranaerophilaceae bacterium
TTAGAAAATACGATATACAAGATAAGTTTATTAATTGAAGTGATTAAATAGATTTAAATCATCATAATTTTTGTAACAAGTTTCATCAATTTTTAAATAAGAACCGTCAAACTCTTCTACTATTCCAATAATTTTATAGTCTTTTATTTTATTTAAAAACTCTTTTGGAACTACTGCAACTAAGTTGTAATCTTCAGCTCCAAACATGCCTTCAATATAAGATGCTGAAATTTTAACATTACTAGCTCTTGCTATTTGAAATAATGCGTCAGCTAAGCCATCTGAAGTATCCATCATCGCATAATCTTCTTGTATTTGTGTAGAAATAAGTTCAGAAAATTCAGTTGATAATTTAGGTTCTAAGTGAGCATTTATAAAAGCTGATTCCTTTTTACCCTCTATAAGTTCGCAGAATCCTTTACTGCTTTTTCCAAATTCACCATTGGAAATAACAACATAGCCTTTTTTTGCATTACTTCTAGAAGAAATCTTACGTCCAAAAGTTTTACCAATTGCAGTAATTGAAATTGATATTTTTTCTGCCCCAGTTATATCCCCACCAATTATCTCTGCACCGTATGAGCCTGCTATAATACCTTCGTATAATTCTTCAATAAATGAATTATCAACATTGGGTAATGATAAGCCAACTGATATATATGCAGGCTTAGCGCCAGAGGCTAGGATATCACTAATATTGACGGCAGCAGCTTTATATCCAATTTGATAGGGAGTCGCCCAATCTGTTTTAAAATGTATGTCTTCAATAAAATTATCTTGTGTTACAACGATATCTAAATCTTTTAAATAAGCGCAATCATCACCTAAATATGGACTTTTAGTTATATCTTTTATTATTTTAATAAAGTCGTGTTCTTTCATATTTAGAATTTTATCATATTAATATATAAAAAAAAGCTTGAGTCTTAGCTCAAGCGGAAAAAGGGAAAAGGGATTATTAAATTAAGGAATATTCAAAGTTATAACCTATTATTGCGGTAGGGCATAAAAGCCCTACGCTGCTCATCAACCGAGTTTAAAAAACCGTCGTATCCTCCACTCAGCGATAGCATTGAGTTCGCAATAATAGATATTTTTAATATAATTTTTTTTGATTGCCACCCCATCAATCATTATGAGAAGATACCGAATGTACGTTCAACGTTATCTTCTATTACTTTCTTAACTGAATCGTATTGAGTAGTTAGAGCATTTCTTTCTGTTTCTAATTTAGAAAGCTCCATATCATATTTTTTGTCTTTAGCATCAATTTGTTTTAAAGTATGTTCATATTTAGCCTCTGCTTTAGCAAGTGCAAGTTTATCTATTTCACCTTCAGGTGTGCTTGAAATAGCTGTGTCAGAAGATATAGAAGTTCCCTGAAGTTTAATTTCACCTGTTTTCTTATTATTTTCTAATATTTCAATACTAAATTTACCAGAACGAACCATGCCATCTAGCCAAGACGCATCGTTAGCTGCATCACCATTACCAAATCCATCATAACTTGCTATGGATACACAACCCCCAGCATATTTTATTTGTTGATACATTTCATAATAGTATTTATATGTAGAACTATTTGTATCAACTACTCCTGGATTATTTAATCCTTCTTTTACAGCTTCGTCTTCTGCATCTTCTCCGCCTAGCATCATCATAGTAGCAAACCCTGCTGCTGTTTGTGGAATAGAAGATACAATAAAATCTTGATATGCTTGATAAACATTATCAGGTACAACTAATAACAGATCCTGATTTCTGATTGCATATTTTTGGCCAGAAGAACCAGTAAGTCTGTTTTCTCCCATAAGTGTATTATATGTAGCAGATATGGTTTGAACTTCAGCATTATTAATACCCATAGTATTAATAGTCATTTGCTGACCATCAAGAATAGCTAAGTATTCTTCTGTTGCAGCATCAGACAGTCTAGATAAATTCATCTTAGCCTGTTGAATTGCTTGAGCTTGATACTCAACATCATGTATTCTAGCTGTTATACAAAGCAAGCGAGCTTGCGATGCTGCCATACCCATAATCGTGAATCCTTATTTTCTGTCCCTTTGTATTATGTATTACGGCATAATTTTTAAAAACTTTAATGTTTTAGTAAATATTGTTACAAAAGTTTACATAAAAAAAAAGAGGGTCTAAAACCCTCTTTATATAATCCAATTAATAACAACTATTCTTCTTCTGATACTTCATCTTCAGCAACTTCTTCAGCTACTAAATCTTCTTCATCATAAGCTTGTTGATTCATTTCTTCTTCAATTTCCTCTTGAATTTCATCAGAGTCAACAGCTCTTTCTGTTTCTTCTTCAGTATATTCATAGTTAGAAACTCTTGAAGCTTCTTCATCTTCCATTTGAGAAACTGATTTAATATCAATTTTCCAACCAGTTAATCTGTGAGCTAGTCTTACGTTTTGACCTTCTCTACCAATAGCTAGAGATAATTGATCGTCAGGAACTACAACTAAAGCATCTTTAGTTTCTTCATCGTCAGTCATAATATCAACTGAAACAACTCTAGCTGGTGAAATTGCATTTACAATGTATTCAACAGGATCTGGAGACCATCTTACGATATCGATTTTTTCGTTTTTCAATTCACCAACAATTGTTTGAATTCTTGAACCACGAGGTCCGATACAAGCTCCTACTGAATCAACTTCTGGGTCATTTGACCAAACTGCGATTTTTGTTCTAAAGCCTGCTTCACGAGAAATTGATTTAATTTCTACAATTCCGTCTTCAATTTCAGGTACTTCAAGCTCAAATAATTCTCTAACGATTTCAGCGTGAGCATGAGATACGATAACTTGTGGTAGTCTATTTGTTTCTTTTACGTTAAGAACAAAAACTCTTATTCTATTACCAGGTTTGTAGTATTCTCTAGGAATTTGTTCTTTTTGAGGCATAATTGCGTCAGTTTTACCGATATTAACAATAACGTTACGATTTTCAACTCTTTGAATAATACCAGTAGTTAAAGTACCTTTCTTTTCTAAAAATTCATTAAGAATATTATTTCTTTCAGCATCTCTAATTCTTTGTGTAATAACTTGTTTAGCTGATTGAGCAGCGATTCTACCGAATTGATCAGGAGTTACTTCAATTTTAACTTCATCATCTACTTCAACTTCATCATCAATCTCTTGAGCTTCTTCTAAAGAAATTTCCATGTCAGGATCTTCAACTTTTTTTACAACAACTTTAGTTGAAAATACACCGATTTCACCAGTTTGTTCATCTAAAATAGCTTCTATATTAGCAGCTTCTTTAACGTGCATATGTTTTTTATACGCAGCTACCATTGCATCACAAAGTGAAGCAATAAGAACCTCTTTAGATATACCACGTTCTCTTTCTAGCTCTTCACAAGCTTCAAATAATGCTGTACCAATTTTAATCATATTTATGTTTCCTTTCCGCCAGTGGCGATTATTTTAATCAATATATAATTTAGCTGATTGAATGTTAGATTTAGGAATTTGAAGTTCTTCGCCATCTTCAAAGCGCAAGAAAGTTAAACCTTCATTATCATCCCAATCAACAATTTCACCTTTAAATATACGTTCTGTTTCGCCATCTAAAGGTGTTTTTAGTTTAATACTAACTCTTCTACCTTTAAAAATCACAAATTCTTTATCAGATTTAAATTTTCTTTCGAGTCCAGGAGAAGATACTTCTAAATAATATTTTACAGGTATCAACTCATCTAAAAAGTCATTTAAGCTTCTTGTGACTTTTTCACAGTCTTCAAGATTAATATCGTGATCATAAGAATATAAATAAATTCTCAAAAACCATCTGTGGTTCTCTTTTACAAACTCAATTTCAATAGGAACAAGATTATAACGAACTGCTGTATTTTCAATAAGCGGCGTAATTTTTTCTAAGATTTCATGTCTATTAATCTCTTGTTTCATATTAAGCTACTCCTTATCAATAAGCTTGTAGAACTCTTAAGGATAAATTATATTTACCCCTAATAAAAAAAGAACGGGGCTTTTGAAAACCGTTCTTTTTTTAAGAAACTATTCACAAGAGAATTATACCAAAAATTAACTAACTTGTAAATCTATTTATTAAGCTATATGAAGTATTCTTCAAATCTTGTTTGTGTTAGTATATTTACATAGGGAATAAGATAAGAGGAAATATAAATGACAGAACAAATGACAAAAGAGCCTATCTCGGCAAGAGATACAATAAGACAAACTAGAATACAAAAGTTAGCAGAATTAGCAGATAAGGGCATTAATCCATATCCTTACGTGTTTAACAAAAATGCTAACGCTGCAGATTTACAAGAAAAATACAAAGATTTGGAAGCTGGTGTTGAAACAGAAGACGAATACTCTGTAGCAGGCCGTGTAATGGCGATACGTAACAGCGGTATGTTCATTGACTTAATGGATGTTACAGGTAAAATTCAAATCTTTTCACATAAAGAAAATATTCCAGAAGAAGAAATTAAAACACTAAAATTAGTTGATATTGGTGATATTGTTGGCTTTACAGGTACAATTAGAAGAACTCCACGTGGAGAGCTTTCAATCAAAGCTACAAGCTATAAAATTCTTTCTAAATCATTATTACCACTTCCTAACAAACAAATTAGCGAGGAAAAATTAGAACAATTAAAATCTCATCATACAATGTCTGATACAGAAACTAAATACAGACAAAGATATTTAGACTTAATTGTTAACGAAAGTACAAGAGATACTTTAAGAAAAAGAAGTTTAATTATCCAAAAAGTACGTGAATACTTATACAAACAAGGATTTATTGAAGTCGAAACTCCAATGTTACATACTCAAGCTTCAGGTGCTAATGCTAGACCATTTATGACACATCATAATGCTCTTGATATGGATTTAACTCTTAGAATTGCTCCAGAGTTACATTTAAAAAGACTTATGGTAGGCGGACTTCATGATAAGATTTTTGAACTTTCAAGATGTTTCCGTAACGAAGGTATTGATACTCGCCATAACCCTGAATTTACAATGATTGAATTATATCAATCATATGTAGATTACAATGAGATGATGGCACTAACTGAGAATTTAGTAGCTTATGTTGCTCAAGAAGTTCTTGGCACAACAAAAATTCAATACGGTGAGCACGAAATCGATTTAACTCCACCATGGGATAGAAAAACTATGATAGGTGCAATTAAAGAATATACAGGTGTCGATTTTGGTGAATTTTTCACTGCTAAAGAAGCTTTTGAAACAGCTAAGACTTTACACGTAGAAGTAGATGAAGAAATGAACTGGGGACAAATTATTGAAGCTGTATTTGAAGAAAAAGTAGAACCTCATATGATTCAGCCTGTTCACATTATTGATTATCCTCGTGAAGTTTCTCCACTAGCAAAAGTTCATAGAGATAATGATAGATTGACAGAACGTTTTGAAACACGTGTTAATGGTTGGGAAATCGCTAACGCATTCTCTGAATTAACAGATCCAATCGATCAAAGACACAGATTTGAAGCACAAGCTTTAGCTAAAGCTAATGGTGATGAAGAAGCTATGGAAATTGATGAAGACTACATTACAGCTCTTGAATATGGTTTAGCGCCAACAGGTGGTATGGGAATGGGTATTGATAGATTAGCAATGCTATTAACAAATTCTCAAACAATAAGAGACGTAATTGCATTCCCTACATTGAAAAAAGTAGAGGGATAGGGGTAAATTTTGTGGGGTATAGTGTTCCCACCCTAACCCCGTCTTGGATTTGCTCCCCATCCAGGGAAGGAACTATAAAAAACGAAGTCCGCCTTTTAGGTGGACTTCGTTGTATTTTATAATTATTATAATTATTAGCCGAGACCGAATTTTGGAGCCATTTCTTCTGCGCCTTTGTCGGCAAGTTGTGTATAAGACTCGATTTCTGATTCGATACGTTTGAGTCGATTTTCTTTGAGTGTTTTGTCGAGCTCCAACATTGTTTGTTCGTATGTAAGTGGTTCCAATGCTGCATCTTGTTGACATTCGAGTTGTGATTTTTGAGCATCTGTCCAGATAGAAACGTAATTTGCAAAATTGCTTGACAATTGTTGAGCATTGAATTGAACTTGTTGTAATTGTTGCGTTCCTGCAGATCTTGCAGACATGAAGTACTTAACTTCATCATCTTTCCAGCCACCTTTATAGCTACCATCCTCATTTGTAAGGAATCTACCGTTTTGGATGTATTCAGCATACATACCGTCAAATCTATCAGGTTCAATCGTACCAAATTCAGTTGGTTTACCATCTTCACCATATTTAATTGGTAAACCTTGGCCATTGAATAAATTCTTCATAAATGAATGAACAAAACCGCTTGTACCAGTAATATCATTCATATTTAATTGATTTGCACCAATACCACACATGTATTGAATTGCGCTAGTTGCATTATTTTGAAGCATTTTAGCTTGTGAATCAATTTGTTGGAATAAACTTGTATAATATTTTTGAGTACGCTCAATATTTTTTTCAATGCGTGTTAGCTTGCTTGAACTTTGTGTTAGTTCAAGTGTAAGTTGATTCCTTTCTCGAATCAATCTTAGTTTTTGATACATTGCTAACAGTAGTGCCATTGTTCTAAGTGTCCTCGTAGTTTATACTCTTAAATATATAAAGTATATTTAAACTTGATAATTGCAGCATTAAGACAATTTTGTTACAAAAGTTTACATTCTTTTTAAATAAAAAATATATACATTCGCTACAATGTAGATATAATGCTAACTTTACATAATTGATTAAATATTAAAAAAATTATAAAATAGTGACAAATGAAGTATAAAAATTTATCAAAAGAACAAATAATTATATCATTAGATAGATTAACAAGGTTTAAGAATACAAAAGAAAAATACTTAAGGGTGTTTTCTGACATATTAACTTCTTGTTTGATAGAGCCTAAATTAAAGAAATCTGATATTGAAAATATGGATTATTCTGTATTGGCAGATTATGTATCGGAAATTTTTAATGAATCTATTTTTTATATATTATCACCCCATCCCAACCTTCCCCGTACAGGGAAGGAATTTATGAATAAATTTTTGCATGAGTATGAAAATAGTGTTTTTGTAAATGATGATGACACGCAAAAATTGTTAAATAATAGTATTAATTATGAATTAGCTATTAATTTGATACCAGATGAAAGTCCTATAAATTTAAAATGGTTAAAAGAGATTGCATTTTTTAATACTAATCATCAAGAATTACGTCAGAAAAAGTTGTTGAAATATCCAATTGAAGAAGTTATTTTAGTAGAAGGAATAACTGAAGAAATTCTTTTACCAGCTTTTTCAAAGTTCTTAGGTTGTGATTTTTACGCAAATGGCATACAAGTTATCGCTGCAGGCGGTAAAAATCAGGTTGTTAAAAAGTACTATGAGCTTAAAGAACAATTAAAGTTACCTATATTTGTACTTTTGGACAAAGATGCAGAGGAAAATATTAAACAAATACAACCAAAGTTACGTAAAATTGATAGAATACATTTAGTATCTTGTGGTGAGTTTGAAGATTTACTGCCAAAATCTTTAATTATAAAGACTGTTAACTCTCACTTTGAAAACTTTTTAAAAATTTCAGAGATTGATTTAGAACAGAATATACCTACTGCAAAAATTTTAGAAGATATATTTAAGACAAAAGGATTGCATGAATTTAAAAAAGCAGAATTTGCAAAACTTGTTAGGGAAAAAATAGCTGAATGCACTGATATATCTGAAGAAATAAGAGATATTGTAAAAGAAATATCTTCTACAAATAAAATGCTTGACACTAAATTTTGTTCTTGATAGTATATATCTTGTGGTCGAAAGGCCAACTAGCCGAGAAGGTAATTGAAAAATAAATAGTTTTACAAATTTTATAAAAATTTGCGCTTGTAGCTCAGCAGGTAGAGCACTCCCCTTTTAAGGGATAGGTCGCGCGTTCGAATCGCGCCAAGCGCAATTTTTTATTGCAAAAAAATGAGTTTTTTTTAATTTTTAAAAACATTTTTGTGTAACTTATATTATTAGCAAATAAATTTTTTTTCAGGTTTTTATTATTTTGTTAAGCAAAAGAAAGGATATATTATGCAAATTTTACCAGTCAATTATTCAAATTCTAAAAATAAAACACTTACTTTCAAAGCAAAAGCAAATCAAGTATTTATGTCTGAGGCTGAGACCATAATAAAAAAATTGGAAAATAACCCTGCTGAACTAGCTAAATTCTTTTTGAAAAAAGGACAGCATGGAAGTATCTATACTACAGGTTTAATTGGCACTGATTTAGTTAAGATTCATGATGCATTAAAAAACCAACCGGATGTTTTATTTCAGATGTATACAACTCCAGTCTATAATCAATATACCGGTAAAAAAGATGGACCTTTCTATTTTCAAGACGAGCTTTCACGTAGAATCATTTCAAGAAATGTTTTAGATTTAGCTTTAAATACTGATTTATCTGCAAAAAAATCTAAAATATTGTTAGATATATATAATTATGCAGCAAAAGGTACTGAATTTGAAAAAGATTTTAATATATATTTAGCTAAGTTTAAAGAGTTAGATAAAAAAAATGTTTATACTGATGAACCATATTTATGTGCACCTGGAGTAGAAAAACATTTAATTACTTTAAAAGAAATTAAAAACCAATGGAGCAACCCTCATTTTACCTTTGATGATGTTTAATTATAGTATTAATAAATTTGTTTATAATATAATTAACTTATGAAAAGAAAAATAAGCATTTTAGGTTCAACAGGCTCAATAGGAAGACAAGCTTTAGAAGTTATAGATAAACTTCAAGATAAGTTTGAAATAATTGCTCTTACAGGCGGAGCAAATACTGATTTATTAAACCAGCAAATTGCTAAATTCAAGCCAAAATATGCTTATTCTTCAAAACCAAACGAAATAATTGGTGCTAAATATTTACCACTTGAAGAAATTTGTTCTAACAAAGAAAATGACATTATTTTAGTTGCTGTATCAGGTAGAATTGGCTTAAAACCAACAATTACCGCAATTAATAATGGTATAGATATTGCTCTAGCTAACAAAGAAACTTTAGTAATGGCTGGTGATATTGTCATGCCTTTAGCTAAAGAAAAAGGTGTAAATATTATCCCTGTTGACAGTGAACATTGCGCTATTCATCAATGTATAAAAGATATCTCACAGGTAGAAAAACTTATTATAACAGCTTCTGGTGGTCCATTTTTACACAAAAGTATTGAAGATATGAAAAATGCCACTGTTGAACAAGCTTTAGCTCATCCACGTTGGGATATGGGACAAAAAATAACAGTGGATAGCGCAACATTGATGAATAAAGGTCTAGAAGTAATTGAAGCGCACCATTTATTTGGTATGGATTATGACAAAATTGATGTTGTTGTTCACCCTCAAAGTATTATACATTCCGCTATAGAGTATGTAGACGGTAGCGTTATTGCACAAATTGGTTTACCAAGTATGCATATTCCAATACAGTATGCTATAACTTATCCTGAACGATATGAAGGTATTAAATCCAAAAGTTTTAGCTTTTCAGAAATTGCTAGATTAGATTTTGAAGAACCTGATTGGAATAAATTTAAAGCTCTCAAAATTGCTTATGAGTGTGGACGTTTAGGTGGTTCAGTGCCTGTTTGTATGAATGCAGCTAATGAAGAGGCTGTATTTGCATTCTTAAATGGCAGAATTAAATTGTTTGATATAATTAATTCTGTTGAAAAAATGCTTGAAAAACATAATAAAATAGATAAACCAACATTAGATGAAATATTTGAAATTGATAATGAAGTTAGAGTAAAAACTCGTGAACTATTTTAACGACTTTTTCAATATCTTCAAATTCTGTATCTGCAGTTAATGATATTCTTAGCCTTGATGTACCTTCTGGAACAGTTGGAGGCCTAATTGCTGGTATATAATACCCTTCTGCACGTAGTTTTTCAGAAATTTTAATTGTATCTTCATTTGATCCAATAACAATTGGTATAATTTGAGATTTTGAAACAGTCTTATTTAATAAATTATGAGTTTTTGCAGAAATATCAACTAGTTTTTGCTTTTGTTTTATTAAATATTCTCTTTTTTCTGTTAAAAGCCAATTTGTCCAAGCAATGTTAATTGGTGGTATAGAAGTTGAAAAAATAAAAGAACGAGCTTTGTTTGTTAAATAATTAATAATATCATTATTACTAACACAGAACGCTCCAAAAGACCCAACAGCTTTGCCAAATGTCGCTGTAATTATATCAACATCTTTTCCTTCAGAAAGGCCCGTAAGTCCTTCTCCACAGGCGCAAAATGCATGTGCTTCATCAATCATCAATAAGCAATTATATTTATTTTTTAATTCAACAAGTTTATCAATATCTGCAATATCGCCATCCATTGAAAATACGGATTCTGAAACAATTATTGCTCTATTATAGTTATTTCTTTTCTCTTGTAAAAGCTTTTCTAAATTTTCATAATCTAAGTGTTTATATCTAATAAAATCGCCCTCAGCTAATCTCATACCATCAATTATACTTGCATGATTCAATTTATCAGAAAAAAACACATCTCCTTTAGAGCAAAGAGCTGATATAACACCTAAATTACACTGATAACCTGTGTTAAAGATTAAGCAAGCATCTTTATTGAATAAATTAGCGACAGTTGCTTCTAGTTGTGTATATTCTGAAGATGTACCTGTCAAGAGTCTAGCAGAAGCTGATGACATAAGACTATTGTTATTTAGCAAAAATTCATTTCTTAATGAAATGTTTGTGCTAACTGCTAAATAATCATTTGAAGCTAAATTAACATATTCAATGCCATCTATTAAAATTCTACCTTCTTCTTTTGTTTGTATTGAAGGTATTCTTCTTAATTGGCCATTATTATCTAATTTTTTTAATTCTTTAGTTATTCTTTCCACTTACTTCTTTTGCTAAAATACTTTTAGCTGCCTCCAACTGTACATCTTCTTTTAAATCATTTATATTAAAGTCAAATTCGTTACCAATTTCAACATCAGGTATTATGCCAAGTTTATTAATATCGGTTCCATTTGGAGTTAAATATTTGGCTATTGTAACATTTAATCCAGTCTTATTTGGTAATGGAACTACTTTTTGTACCAAACCTTTTCCAAATGTCTTTCTCCCAACAAGCTTGGCTTTTTTATAATCTTTTAAAGCACCTGATAGTATTTCACTAGCGCTAGCACTCGCACCATTAACAAGGATAACGACAGGTTTATTTAACAAATCAGATGAAGTATTAGCCTTAATTGACTTTTTATGTCCATTTCTATAAATAATCTCAACAATTTCACCTTGATTAATAAATCTATTAGCGATAAATACTGCATTATCTAATAAACCACCAGTATTACCACGTAAATCTAGTATTAAAGAATCTGTGCTCTTTGTATTTTCTAATGCATCCATGAACTCATTAGGTGTCGTTCCACCCATAAAACTTACAATTTGAATGTAGCCAATATGATTATCTATAATTGAGCTTTTTACATTTTTTATTTTAATTTCTTTACGTTTAATTTTCTTTACTATTTTTTTTCCATCTCTTAAAACCGTTATTTCCACAATGCTATTTTCAGGCCCTCTTACAAGATTTGCAACATCTGAAACATTCATACCATTGGTATCCTTGCCATCAACAGCTACTATAATATCACCTTGTTTTAGTTGTGCTAAATCTGCTGGCGTAGATGGAATAACATTAAAAATTACAACTTTACCAGA
This sequence comes from Candidatus Gastranaerophilaceae bacterium, assembly GCA_045586965.1. Lineage (GTDB taxonomy): Bacteria > Cyanobacteriota > Vampirovibrionia > Gastranaerophilales > Gastranaerophilaceae > CAG-196. The sequence goes on from JAZNBJ010000032.1 coordinate 11,796, forward strand.
GTTAGAATAAATATTCACACCAATTCCATATATCTTAGAAGTTATTGAAGTTAATAACTCTGTAAATTCATCAGTAGACATAAACCTTGTATAAGGTTCATTTAAGCTTGCAATCATTGTATCTATTGCAACTTTAGCATCTTCATCATTGGTAATTTTACCATTATAACGAGTCTTCCAACGATCCCAGTCTTGATGATTCATATCGGGTTCAAAATACTCTTTTTCAACAATTTTCCAAGTTTTATCAAATAATTTCTGAGAAGAAATAGTCTCTTCATTTTGATAAAATTCAGCAGCAAAATAATTATTCGCTCTAGTAAATACGTTTAAAAATACACGATTAAACATTACCAATATTAGTATTAACAATATAAATATTAAAAATTGCTTAACTCTCATAAGTTAATTTAACCGCAATTATGAGTTATAATCAATATACTTTATATTTGTTTACAAGCATTATTAAACTAATTATTAAAATGCAACTAAAGTTGATTCATCGAATCCTGGCGATGTCAATGGTAAACTCTTATATGCATCATTAGCATAAACTGTCTTTTTTATGTACTTGTTTGTATAGTTACCTTTTTCTAATTGCTGTTTAAGTATATTCTCTCTTGTAACTAGCGGAGATTCTAAATTATTTGATTCGGGATATCTTTTTAAAATCTCACACCAAGTTGAAGCCTCCATTGTCCAAGCATACGTTTCTTCTGTTAAAGAATTATACTCATCTTGGTGTAAAGCTTCGTGAGCTAATAAAGCAGCTAATGCACCAGGAGGTGCGTTTCTATGTTTAGGATTTATATAAATAAACAATCTTTTTTTCTTTTTCCATCCCACTGCATCATAACTAGAATATGCCGGATTTAATTCTGAAAGGTCTTTAAACTCTATTTGTATTGGTCTTTGAGTCAGATTATAACCTAATATAGCTTTTCTTGAATATTCACCACATGTTTCTTTAAGCATATCTAATGCAACATGAAATATCTGATCTTTTGCAACTTTTTCATACTCATTTATCAAGCTATCAATATAGTCTTGGGTATATTTTTTAGGTAAATTTACATCGTTTGGAATTGGTTCAAAAGTTGCTGCAAATGAGCTTTTCACACCAACAATCAATATAAGTAATATCAATAAAAACTTTTTCATTACACTATCCTCACTTATTATATTATATACTCTATAACTTGATAAAGTCAAAATATTAAGTTCTTGCATCAAGGGTCTAATCCTGTTATAATAAGCGTTATGAGGGATTATGAGTTCTATTACACACAAGATGGGTCTATAGGCCTCTATTCATACGCAGATGACGATGTTTATCACTCCAAATTTGGCGCTATTACTGAAGCTTGGGAAAAATTTATTATACCAACAAAACTTGAAAAAAAACTTATTGAACAAGATGAAATAAAAGTTTTAGATGTATGTTATGGAATAGGTTATAATACAAAAGCTTTAATGAGTTCTGTTATTAATTTTAATGAAAAAAAATTAAAGAAAAAAAATATAA
>JAZNBJ010000033.1:0-46897 GCA_045586965.1 Candidatus Gastranaerophilaceae bacterium
GCAACTTGATCACCGAAACCAAACGCAATTGCGATAGGGCCTTTGAAAGTTTCAGCCAAAACTTCGTAAGGAGTATCCTTAATAGCAAGTCTTGCTAAAGTATTTTTAGTAACCATATAATCGCCATCTTCTTTTTGAAGAGCACGTCTTAGGTTAGTAATTTCCTCTACTGAATATCCTTTGTACTCGGTAACAATTGCAACTTGAGCCTTATCGATTTTCTCTTTAATAAGAGATACTTTGTCTTGTTTAAAAGCTTTTGTTGACATTTTTTGCTCCTTTTTTTATATACGTTTAATATGATTTCGACCAGTTTCATACTTTATATTCATACTAAAAAGATTTTGCAATCTTTCTATCGCAAAATCTTACACTATTCTAATCTTAAGCTATTTATATCTTATAAGACTTGGCTTACGCCCTGTGTAATCTCGGCTAGCTCGGTTGATTTAAATCCTAACAAGAGGATACTAACTGTCTGCGATTAGGTCTTTATATTAACAAAACCAGTCCGGACTGTCAAGTCGTTTTTTTAAGTTTTGTAAACAAAAAAGTTCTAGTACTTTGCATTTGCCGATGCAAACGCAAATTCGGATTTCACACCGTGCTTACGCAAGTAATGCGCCTGTGCAATCATAGATTGCTTCACTCCTCCGTTGCACTCCGTCGCAACGGCGCTGTCGTAGTGTTCATCCTCAGTTTGCATTTGCCGATGCAAACGCAAATTCGGATTTCACACCGTGCTTACGCAAGTAAAAACCGCTTGTGGGTCAAGCGGCTAAAGAAAAGGAAAAAAGGAAAAGGTTAGGTTTATTTCAAGCAGGCTTATACCACCCGCTTAATAACTATCTTACATCTATGTGTTTATCATTATTAACATCTATAAAACTCACCAAATTTGGCGTTTAGCCACCTTCCCCAATTGGGGAAGGAAGTCTTTATCCAAAGATACCAAATGTTCTGTCGATATTATCATCTCTTACTGTTTTTAATGATTCCATTTCTGTCGTAATTGCTTTACGTTCAGTTTCTAATTTTGCTAATTCATTATCCATTTTAGTTTCTTTACGATCTATAATATCTAATTCATGTTCATATTCAGCTTCTGCTTTTTTCAATTCATCGTCATCAGGATCTTCAATCAAGAAGTTGCCATTTGTACTTGTTGCAACACTTGTATCTTGCCATCCATCTTTTCCGCATTCTTGAATTACAATCAAGCCTGCTTTAACCATATTTTCAAGCCATTCTCTGCCTTCTTCGCCAGCTTCGTAACGAGCATCAACAACGTCACATCCACCAGCTTGGTTAATTGCTTCCCATTTATTTACATAGAAGTCAAATTCTTGTTTTTCAAAAACTAGGTCTTTAGGAACATTATCACCATATTGAATATATGTTGTTTTATTATAGATTTCTTGATCTAAATTTTCATAAAGAGCATCTCTAAAGTTGTTATACGCAGTTAACTGTTCTTCTGGAGTTTTTGCTTTTGCAACTTGTTCCATGCATCCTTGTAAATAATTTTGTTTACTTGCATCTTTTATACTTAAGATTGCTAACATTTCAGCTTCTGTTACTAAGACATCATTGCCATCGCCTTTTACAGCATTTAACAAACCACCAAATTTATCATTAACATTTACAATATCTGTCGCAAAATTTGTTCTTATATCATTTGCCTTTGCATCTAATCTAGCATCAACTTCGTCTTGTGTTTCAATAGTACCATCAGCTTTCTTTTGAGGTTCCATTAAACCAATATAGCTATTAATTTCACTTACTAAATTTGCATTATCAGACTGACCTAATAATTCTAATTCAACTGGGCTGAATCTACCAGCACTTGTATCAGTATTAACTCCATCTAAATAAGTAGTATCAACACCAGCCATTGTAGCTTCATCTAGACCTACTAATGAGCCACTGCTTACACCATTAGACTCACCGTAACCAAATGAATCGTCAATACCTAGCATCGCTAACGCAAATGCATATTTATCGTTATTGTACTTATCGTATGCTTCTTTTTCGTCTTGTGATACTAATACATTTCCAGTTCTTGTATCTGTTAAAGAATATTGTCTAAATCTATCTTCATTGAATGTACATAGATTTTGATATGTAGCATCTACATAACGTGCTGAACCATTGTCATTTCTAAATGCTACCATATAGTTTGTAGCTTCTAAAGCATCGCAATAGTCATTATAGAGTGCGTCCTTTTGCGTACCCAAAGCTAACTTTTGAGCTAAAATTTGTTGAGATTTTAACTCAATGTCATGTAACCTGTCAGTAAGAGCCAATAGTCTTACCTGTGATGCCGCCATACCCATAATGTTTTGTCCTTTCCTTTTCTTTATATATTGATTTGCCATGTATAACGGCAGGTTTTGCAAAAACTTTAGGATTTTGAGAAAAAAGTTTACAAAAATTTACAAAAAGGATATAAATTATATATATAGCAACATTGTAAAACTGGGCCAAGCACCAGTTATAACACTAGTTTCGGCACTGCATTTAAAAGTTTCTTAGTATATTCTTCTTGAGGGTATTTAAACAAAGTGTTGGTATAATTTTCCTCAATCAAATCTCCAAAATACATAATACCAACTCTGTCAGCTAAATACTGTATCACATTCATATCGTGAGAAATAAATAATATCGTCAAATTATGTTTTTGTTTCAAATCTTTTAATAAATTAATTATTTGAGCTTGAATACTTGCATCTAAGGCACTTACTGGCTCATCAGCTATTAATAGCTTTGGTTTTAGAATCAATGCTCTTGCTATAGCTATACGCTGTCTTTGACCACCAGAAAATTGATGTGGATAAAGGTTTAAACAGGTTGATTGCAAACCAACATCTGAAAGGATTTCTAAAACTCTTTCTTCTTTTTCTTTTTTAGTTAAGTTTGTATTAATATCAAGTGGTTCTCTTAAAATATCACCTATTTTCATCTTAGGATTCAAGCTTGAATATGGGTTTTGAAAAACCATCTGAACATCTTTAGGATAAAGCTTTTTTTCTTCCTTTGAATGGCATAAAATAGATTTACCTTCAAACAATATATCACCTTCTTTTGGATAAACAAGCTTTGTTATAGCTTTTGCTAAAGTAGATTTCCCACAACCTGATTCACCCGCTAAAGCATAGATTTCGCCTCTATATATCTTTAATGAAACATCATTAACAGCTTTAACTAAAACATCTGCTCCATTAGATATATTATTGTATGTAATTGATAAGTTTTGAGTTTCTAATAAAATTTCCATATAAGTATTTTATCATATTTTATGTTAAAATCATCATAGGAGGATTGGGTTATGTTTGAAAATTTATTTCAAAAATATATTAGTGCAAAAAACATTATATTTTTTATAATAGCGATATTATTTCTTATTTTTATTACAAAAATTAAAGATATAGCGATACTATTTTTCGCTTCTTTTGTTATATCTTGTTCACTTAACCCTCTCGTTGATAAGCTAGAAAAAAGATTCAAACGAGGTGTTGCAGCAGCTGTTGTTATGGGAACAATGTTACTTATCATCTGCGCATTTTTTGTTCCATTGATATCTTTAGCTGGACATGAAATCAAGTCTTTTGTAGATCATATTCCACAGTTTATTGATTTCATGAAAGAATTTATTGCAACAACACCTATAATTAATAAATCTCAGCTTGCGCAAATTGATTTGGCGGATTTTATTTCATCAACATCAAGCTTAACTACAAATTTTGTTAATAAATCAATTAATATAAGCGTTAACTTTGCTTCTGCGATTGTTTATTTAATTGCTGCGACAATTATAATTTATTACTTTATGGCAGATAAAGAAGTCGTAAAAAAAGGTTACCTAAGCCTTTTCCCTGCACAAATGAAAAACAGAGCTGATGAAATCATCGAAACAATTTCTAAAAAAATCGGGGGATATGTAATTGCTCAAATAACTACAATGACATCAGTCGGCATAATTATGACAATAGGTTTGCTTATTGCAGGCGTTGAATATGCAGTTTTATTAGGCTTAATAACAGCTATTTTAGACATCATTCCGGTTGTTGGCCCTGGTCTAGCATTAATCATTTGTTTGCTTACTGCTATCAAATCAGGCCCTTTAACATTAATATTAGTATTAGTTATATTTGCAATCGCACAATTAGCTGAAAACAATTTCATTAGACCATATGTTTTCGGAAAATTTCTAGACTTGCACCCGCTTATTATTTATTTGTTCTTATTCATAACAGCACAACATTTAGGCGTTGTTGGAGTTATTTTCGCACCTGCAATCGCAGCATCTGTATGTGTTTTAATTGACGAATTATACATAAAGAATATTAATTAATATGGAAAAATACCTTTATACACCAAATAAAGACAGACAAAGCTACAAATTTTGGATGGCATATCCTGCTTGTGAATCATTTGCATTGTCTTCTTTAGGCTATATGTGGCTCTACAGACTTACAGATTGTTATGATGGTATTGATTCAGAAATGGTTTATACAGACTCTGAAACAATACGCATAAAACCTAACGAAGTCCAAGCTATCGCTTTTTCATTATCATTTGATTTTGATTTTATGGGTGTTTTTGAGCTTTTGGAAAAATACAAATTTCCTTTTTATTCAAAAGAAAGAAATGAAAACCACCCTTTAATTTTTGCAGGCGGGCCAGTTTTAACAACTAATCCAGAACCTTATAAAAAGTTTTTTGACTTTATGATTTTAGGTGACGGAGAAGAAATATTTAAACAAGTCTTAGACATTTTAAAAGAAAATCTAACAAAAGAAGAATCTTTAAACAAACTTAGTAAACTAGACGGAATTTACATTCCAAATAAAACTAAAACAGTAAAAAAAATCACAGAGAAACTTGAAACAGTAATTTACACGCCTGTTTTGAGTGATAAAAGCTATTTCAAAGATACATTTATTATTGAAGTTTCAAGAGGTTGTATGAACAGATGCGCCTTTTGCACTGCATCTTATATTAATCTGCCATTCAGAAATTACGAATATCAAAAGATTATTGATGCAATAGAGCTAGGCTTAAAAAACACAAATAAAATTGCGCTTCTTGGAGCGCAAATCAGCGCACACCCTGAGTTTAATAATATTATGAAATATTTAAAAGATAAAATGGATTCAGGTATTGAAATAGAACTTGGAATTTCTTCTTTAAGAACAGATTCTGTTACGCCTGAACTTGTTCAAACCCTTGTCAAAGGCGGCCAAAAAACATCTACAATAGCAATTGAGGCTGCAAGTGAAAAATTAAGAAAATTTATCAACAAAAATCTTAAAGAAGAACAAATTTTAAATGCTGTAAAAATTTCAAGAGAAAACGGGCTAAAAGGCTTAAAAATCTATTCTATGATTGGTATTCCTAATGAAACACAAGAAGACATCGATGAGTTTTTAAGATTAGCTAAAAAAATTAAATCTGAAAACAAAGGCTTTGAAATCACTTTTTCGTTTTCAACTTTTGTTCCAAAACCTCAAACTCCACTACAATGGGCAAAAAGGGAAGATACAAAAAGTTTAGAGAAAAAACAAAAATATTTAGAAAAAGAGTTTGCAAAATTGGGAATTTCATCAAAATTTTCTAGTGCAAAGTGGGATTATTGGCAAACAATTCTTTCTCGTGGGGATGATAATTTAGCTGAGTTGTTAGTTTACGTATATAAAAACGGTGGTAAAAACGGAGCTTATAAGTCAGGTATTAAAGAATTGAAACTCGACATTGATAAACCAATTAACGGCTTTGAATTAAAAGAAACATTGCCTTGGGATTTTATCGAAAACTATGTTCCAAAACACCTTTTAATAAATGAATATAATCGTCTCTTGAAAAAATTTACCGAATAAAATTTGCGTTCACCCTTTGTTTGGTGTAATGTATATAAGTAATAGCTAACACAAAGGAGTATTGGGAATGTATAATGTTGCTATCATTGGGGCAGGTCCTGCGGGTATTTTTTCTGCGCTTGAGATTGTTAAACTTCGCCCTGAATGGAAAGTTGTATTAATAGAAAAAGGTCAGAAAATTGAGAAAAGAATTTGTCCTATCCGTAACGGTTCGCCAAAATGCGTAAATTGTAAAAAATGCGGCCTACTTTGCGGTTGGGGTGGTGCTGGAGCTTTTTCGGATGGTAAATTAACTCTAACTCCTGATGTTGGCGGTCACTTAGTTGACTATATGTCAAGAGAAAAAGTTGAAGAATATATTAAATATGCTGACGATTTATATCTTGAACACGGCGCTACTGACGAAGTATTTGGTACAAATATGGAAGTGTTTAGAGAAATTGAAAGACAGGCTGCACTTGCAGAATTAAAACTTGTTCATTCACCTGTAAGACACTTAGGTACTGAAAGAAGTCTTGATGTTTTAAAACACATGCAAGATTATTTGGATGACAAAATTACAATCTTAAACAACGTAACAGCCCAAAGCTTAATCGTCGAATGCGAACAAGTTAAAGGTATTGTTTTAGATAACGGAGAAACAATCAAAGCTGAATACACAATTATCGCTCCTGGTAGAGAAGGGGCAGATTGGTTGACTCACGAATTTGCAAAAAACAAAATCGGTATGGTTAACAACGCAGTTGACGTCGGGGTGAGAGTTGAACTCCCAGCTCCTGTATTTGCACCGCTTACTGACAAATTATATGAATCAAAATTAGTTTATCATTCACCAACTTTTGGTGACGAAGTTAGAACTTTCTGTATGAACCCTAACGGAGAAGTTGTACAAGAAAATTATAACGGTATTGCAACAGTAAACGGTCACAGCTATGCAAATATCAAAACTAAAAACACAAACTTTGCACTTTTAGTAAGTAAAAAATTCACAGAACCATTCAAAGAACCAATAGCTTATGGTCAACATATTGCAAGTTTAGCAAACATGCTTGCTGGTGGGATTTTGGTTCAAAGATTTGGGGATTTGCTTGATGGCAGACGTTCTACTCCAGATAGAATCAAATCAAGCATAATTGAGCCAACTCTTACTTGCGCAACACCAGGTGATTTAAGCTTAGTAATTCCTTATAGACAAATGAAGTCTATTATTGAAATGCTATTTGCACTTGATAAAATTGCTCCTGGTACAGCTTCAAGATATACACTTCTTTATGGTATAGAAGTTAAATTCTACTCTGCAAGAGTTAAGCTTACAAACGAACTTGAAACTGAAGGAGTTAAAAACTTGTTCACAATCGGTGATGGTGCAGGTGTAACTAGAGGGCTTATCCAAGCTTCTGCTTCAGGTGTATATGTTGCTCAAACTATTTGCGCTAGAGGCTAAGAGATAAATAATAAATAATAAATAATAAATAATTCAATAAAAAAATGCCTTGTTAATAAGGCATTTTTTTTATTGCGCATGACAAAAAAAATGTTGTATAATAGCTTTAATATGAGTAAGAAAGAAACAAAAGATTTTCATATTACACACAGTGGGGAGTTATTAATTTGGCTTATTATAGTCCTAATTTTTGTTTCTTTATCAACTATTTTTAATATTCATAAAGAAAAAAACGATTTGAACGATTATCAAATATTTTTACCAGATGTTGATGGACTTATTGTAGGTTCTCCTGTCAGAATGATGGGTATAGAAGTTGGCTATGTTAAAAAAATTAAACCAACCAATAAAGAAGTATATGTTAAATTTGTGATTACAAACCCTGATGTCTATATCCCACAAGGAACTTCTGCGACTGTTGAATTTTCTGGAATGGCTGGTTCAAAATCACTTGAATTATATTTACCAAATGAAAAAACTTATATTGATGGCTCTGTACCTTTAATTTCAGTTAATCCTCCAAAGAGGCTACACGATGCATTGGCTTTGTTAAACGAAATGTATAAAAAATTAAACACAATAATATACACAACCTCTGATTTTGGAAGTAAGTTAAACGAAATCAAACCTGAGAAAACTTCTTCAGATACAAAAAGTGATTTTGAAGAATTTATAGGTTTTTCTAACAAGTTTTTAGATGATTCAACTGAAAAAGCAGAAAATATTAGAAGTAGTTTAAAATTGGGAGTTAAAAATGCTAAATAAATTTAACAATCTTAAAATCGTATCTAATCCAATTGTTAACCAAAGCTTATGCACTCTTAGAGCAAAAGACACTGATACACAAGGTGTAAGGCTTGCTGCTAGAAAACTTACTCGTATTTTGTTATACGAAGCGACAAAAAATCTTCCACAAACAGATACTGAGATTGAAACTCCGCTTACAAAATTTACAACTAAAACAATCAACCCTGATATAAAAATAATAATATCGCCTATTCTTAGAGCAGGACTAATATTCACTGACGAAGCAGTTGATATTCTTCCTCAAGCTGCAATTAGGCATATTGGGATGTATAGAGATGAAAAGACTTTAAAACCTGTTTGGTACTATAATAAAGTTCCTATGCCTGTTGATAGACCTGCAGAAGATTATTATGTATATATTACAGATCCAATGCTTGCAACAGGTAATTCTTTAATCGAAGCAATCAGGCTTTATGTAGAAAAAGGAATACCTGAGACAAATATTTGTTGTGTTTGTATGATTTCTTCACCACAAGGTATTGAAGCTGTATTCAACGAATTTCCTGCAATTACTTTAATCGTTGCAGCTGTAGATTCTCACCTCAACGAAAGAGGTTATATCGTCCCAGGAATGGGTGATGCTGGAGATAGAATTTATAATACATAATATTTATTATTAGTATCTTGATAAACAAATCTCTTGGCACTTTTTTGTACCGGCAAAAAAGTGCCACAAAAAACCTCGTGCGCTGTAACTCCACTCACTAATCAATTGTAACGTTCGACCCGTACGCCTGAACTCCCTTCGGTCAAACAGCAGGCGTTTTGTCGCTGTCTCACTAACATTGATTGTTCGTTCCGTTAGGCGCACAAAAATAAAGCCGAGCATTGTTTGAGGTGCGTAGCACCGAGTTTGTGAGGCAAAATAGATTAGACGTAGTCCAAAATAAAATTCTATCACCCCTTCGCACCAAACAGGGCACTTCACCATCTGGTGCAGAAGAAAAATAATAAATATTATGTAAAAAAAGAGTGGTTTTTGAAAAACCACTCTTTTTTTAACATCTGCTCTACTCTTATACAGTTGTTAACTTAGCTGCGCTTTCTAAAGCAAGAGTAACAGTTGTAATATCACAAACTGAAGATGGTCCAAAGTATTGAATAGCACCTGGGAATAGGTATCTATCGTTCATTGCCCAATCTTCTCTGTTAGCTTCTAACTTTTTGAATACAGGTCCGTCAAGTTCAACTAAAGCTTTCTTAATAACAGGCTTCATTTCACCATGACGTCTTTCCATATTCATCATCATTGTTAGAGGAACACCGCCTGCTATCCATTGACTTGCCGGAGCTGTTAAGTTTCTAACTGATGATAAATAACCTGTTAGACCAAAGTTAATCAATGCAAATGCGTTGAAACCTAATGAATAACAGTAATCTGCATCGAAGTTAGAAGGGAATGCACAACGACCTTCGTAGCCGAAGAAGTGTGATTGAGTTGAGAATTTGCCGCTGAATTTTCCTTCTTTCTTCAATAAAGCTAATTTTTCTTCAACCATAGAGATTAAAAGTTTTTCAGTTTCAATTTTTGATACTTGAACGTTACCGTGTGGATCTCTATCCATCAATAATTGAGATTTAATCAAGCTTGGTAAAGATTTGAATACTGAAGAGTTTTCGCTAGAAAGTGTGTTTTCAATAATAGCGATTTTTTCAGCATCAGAACCGTTTGCATAGCTTAAATCTTTTTCTAGAGTTGGCATAATATCATTCAAGTTTGCAATCATTGTTTTTAATTCAGGAATAAATTCGATTAAGCCTTCTGGAATAACTGCAATACCGAAGTTTCTACCGTTTTCTGAACGTCTTACAACAATATCTGTAATGTAATCAATGATTGAAGAAAGCGACATTTTCTTTTGTTCAACTTCTTCAGAAATCAAGGTGATATTTGGTTGAGGTTGAAGAGCTGCTTCGATTGCAACGTGAGAAGCACTTCTACCCATAATTTTTACAAAGTGCCAATATTTTTTAGCAGAGTTAGCATCTCTTAAAATATTACCGATTAATTCACCATAAGTCTTAGTAGCTGTATCAAAACCAAATGAGATTTCGATTTGTTCGTTTTTCAAGTCACCATCGATTGTTTTAGGACAGCCAATAACTTGAATACCTGCATTGTTAGCAACAAACCATTCAGCTAAAAGAGCTGCGTTAGTGTTAGAGTCGTCACCACCAATGATTACAACTGCTGATAAGTTAAGTTTTTTACAAACTTCTAAAGAAGATCTGAATTGTTCTTCTGTTTCAAGTTTTGTTCTGCCTGAACCGATAATATCAAAACCACCTGTATTTCTGTATTCATCAATAAATGAATCAGTAAATTCTACATATTTACCTTCAATAATACCGCTTGGGCCACCTAAGAAACCATAAAGTTTGTTAGCAGAGTTTGCTTGTTTCAAAGCATCATACAAACCAGCAATAACGTTGTGTCCACCAGGAGCTTGACCACCTGAAAGAATTACACCTACGTTTCTGATTTCAGAAGTTGAAGAAGCTGAAGATGTTTCAAAAGTTACAGTTGGTTTGCCATAAGTATTTTTGAACAAAGCTTTGATTTCTTCTTGGTTAGCAACTGATTCTGTTGCTGAACCTTCTTTAGATACTAAATGATTGATACCATTTGCCAAAGAAGAAGGCAATTTTGGTTGGTATTTCAATCTTTCAATTTGTAATGGTGATAAATTTGTCATATCAATATTCCTTTCTTCTTACGCTGACTAAATTATAACCCAAAAATAGTTTTTAATAAAAACTTATTTTAAATTTTATGCAAAAAATATTTTTACAAGGTTTTGTACAATTAGAAAGGTCTTTTTTATGTTTATAAATCCAATATCTTATACAAATTTTCAAGCTAAAGTTCCATTGTCTGAATACAAAGGACCCGTTTTAAAATTAACAAAACCAGATATAAAAAAAATTGATAAATTAAAAAATACTAGATTTCAGTACGAAATGGAGCTAATCGATATTGATAAACTTTTGGCTAACAAAAAGATTTCCGTCGCTCAATACAATTTTTTAATGAACAAAAAAGCAAAAATCGAAGCCTACATCGAAGATATAATTTTAGCGATAAGAGAAATCAAAATCAACCGCTTAAACATTCAAAAATCAAAATTAACAAATAAACAATAAATAAAAAATATTAATGGTGCAATAAAAGCAAGCTTGCCCAAATAATTACGATACCCCACATAATACCAGAAATTGCATAGTGCCAATCTCCGTATTCGTGAGAAAGTGGTAAAAGCGTATCAAATGCTATGTAAATCATAATTCCCACAACAGCTGCGAGGAAAAATCCAATAAACATCTGCGGTAAAAACCAGCTTAAAAGACCTAATCCAATCAAAGCACCGATAGGTTCAGTCATACCTGTCCAGAAAGAATACCAAATAGCTTTTCTTTTCTTTCCTGTTGCGTGATAGATTGGAAGCGCAACAGCTATACCTTCCGGAATATTATGCAATGCAATCGCAATCGCAACAGAAATACCGATAGTTAAGTCTTGAGATGATACCAAGAACGTACCCAAGCCTTCTGGGAAGTTATGCACCGCAATAGCAATTGCAGTAAGAATTCCAGCACGTTTAATTCTATGAGTTCTTTTACACTCGATATCGCAACCTTCACCAAGGTCTTCTTCAACGTGGTCTGGAACAAATGTATCAATCAGCTTTGAAATAATTACACCTGCAATAAAGCCTGCAAAAACCATCCAAGGATAGTTGTTAGGGAAATAGCTCTTTAACAAGTCTTGAGCTGAGTGCATAATTTCTGTTAAAGATACAAAAATCATCACACCTGCTGAAAAACCAAGCCCTAGCGATAAAACTTTCATGTTGTTTTTATTTACGAAGAAAGTTATAAACCCGCCAATAATCGTTGCTAAGCCGGCTAAAAAAGTCATTAATAAAGGTAATTGCCAATTTTCTATCATGCTAGTTTCCTTATGAGTTTATTGTAGCATAAAAAGATATAGCAAAAAATATTTTTACGTGTTTTAGAATAATATATTCTGACACTATTGTGGAAGACAGAAGCCGTGTGAATGAAATGAACTAAGGCTTCTAGAAGGGGAATAAACTAAAAAGAAAGGATATATTATGCAAATTGCACCAATTAAACCGAATAACATAAATGAAAACCTTAATTCAGATAATATTAATTTTGGAAGAAGAAGGAAAAAACGTCCTTTTCGACCTTATAATGTTTTTGAAGGTAATAGATATGCGGTATATCATTCCTATGAGGATTATCGAGAAGGAAAAGCCCCTAAATGGGTTAAAGGATACAATAGATATACTGGAGAAACAGAAGCAAAATATAAAAGAAATCGTCCTTTTTGGAACGGAAGTCAGTATGTTGATATAGAATATCTTGTTATTATGGGTTCTGTACCAATTTTAGCATTGTTATCTATAATTTCTTTTACCGTAGCATTTCCTTTTTTATTAATGAACGCTCAAAATAAAAAATATAAAACAGTAATCGAAGCACCTTATATAACCCCGCAATCAGAAAAAAGTACTGAAATCTCAATGGCAGAAGCTAAAAGTATAAAAGAATTGCAAAAAATTGTACACAAGCTCGATTTTTCTGCATGTACAACTGATTCTCCTGAAGAACTAATAGATTATATTCAACAACAAATAAAAGAAGCTCAGGGAAAAGATTCTGCAGAAGGAACTTTAGTTACTAAAGATGAAATAAGTGTGATTAAATATAACTTTAAAAATAAGAAAAAAGAACTACGTGGTAAAGCTGTAGATGGTTACAAGTCATTTGATGCTACAAAATTAGGTGCTCCAATCTCAGAAGCTATTAAGTTCCAAAATATTAAAAACTATTCAAAAAATTTACTAGCAAATGCAAAATTACCTAATAGTAATCCAATATTTAATACTAAAAATCTTCAAAAAATGATTAAACGTTAATATAATAAAAAAGGAATATTTGTGCAAATTACACCATTAACTAAAGAAAATCCTAGTTTTAAAGCTATATACAGGATACCTTATTCTGAAAAGGCTTTGAGTGAATTGCAACAAAAAGTTCTGCCAACTTATAAAAAAGTATTTAATCAAAAATGTGATTTTTTTATCGGCAGAAACCCTGATTATGAAGGATTTAAGTTTTGGATTGATGCAATTGCAAGACAAAATAACAGTTCTGTAGAATGGTTAAAAATGAATGCAGCAAATAACGGTGCTGATATTATCGGAATGAATGAAAATTTTATACACGTTATGACAAGTGATAAAGATATACAAGCAATCTCTTATTATAAGGAAAACAAGCTCACCTCTAGTGTTGAAAATCTCAAAAATTCTATAAAAGAACGAACTACCTTGAAATATAAAATAAAAAATCTTTTTATTAAAGAGGAAGAACCTGATTTAGGATATGATGAGAACACACCGGAGCACTTGAGAACTTTATTTCAACTTATAAAACTGGACAAAGATAATACTCAATTATTTAATGAAATATTCCCCAACATTATAGAACTAAAATCAGTAAATGAATTGTTTACTAAAATAATGAGTAAAAGATAGTTTGTAGGTTGGGGTTTCTACCCCAACCCTCATTTTTTGTTGGGCTGAAAGCCCAACCTACATCTTTCTACCCTAAGGGAAAAATTCCCCACCCTAACCACCTCTCAGCAGACGTGGCATTTAGTCACCTTTGCCTCGGCAGAGTCCAAGTAGGGGAGAGAATTCAACTAGCAAAAAATATTTTTACGTGTTTTAAGATAATGTATAATACACATTCACAGGAATTATATATGAAAATATTACCGACAAATTTAATTAAATCTAATAATTTCGTAAAAAATACTCGTAACATTTTAGGCTCTTTTGCCTTAGCTGGAACAATGATTGCTTGTAGCACTCCTGAGCTAAAACGAGTTCAAGAAAATGAACCAATAATTGAATATATTGACTCTTTCGTAAAGTCTGATTTAAATAAAATTGACACTGCCGATAGGTTTTGCTTTAAAATAGATACCTTAAAACTAGACAAAAATTCTTTAGAAAGTTTTGAAAATTTAGATAAGTGCATTAACCAACAAGCAGTTATTCAAAACCCAAATATAGTAACAGGTACAAGGATAACGACACAATACGTACCAAAACCAGGTGGTGGTTTTAGATTAATGCCAAAGTCAGAACACACATATGAAGATTTGGTAGAAAAAAACAGCCTTCAAGCTAGAGTGAAAAATGAAGTCTATACTGAAAAAGAAAATTCAAATAAGTATTATATTCCTGTTGAGTTTTGGGGTTCTGCAAACCCTAATTTGGAAGTTCAACACGTTGAAAGAAATGAAATATACAAAAATTTTGCAGTTTATTTTAATAAATAAAATAGAAAGGATATATTATGCAAATAGCACCAATAGGACCAAGTGTTAATCAAAATCAAAATCCAGCTTTTAAAGCAGAATTAAATATAAAATATGCTGAAGATGCTAGTATAAAATTACTAGATAAAACAGTTGAAAGAATGAAATTGTTTGCAAAAAATAATATCGGTTCCGATAAAGATAAAATTGAAATTACAATCAATAAAACTGCTGATCGTTTATACTTTGGCGATGTTAACAAACGCAATCCAACAGAGAAAACAACTAATTTTTACGCAGAATCTGTTATTGAAGGTAAAAAAAGGCTTAGAAGTATTTGGTTTTCAACAGATTCTAAAAATGACCTAGTTGAAGCTACTGCTAATAAAATATATGATTATCTCGAAGAATTATATTATGATGTAATAGAAGGAAGATATTTTATTGATTATCATAAACGTAAAAAATAGATTGTAGGGTAGACTAAAGTCTACCTTTATAATGGTGGACTAAAGTCCACCCTACTTTTTATATAAATTTCCATTAAAACTTGTAGGTTGGGATTTCTACCCCAACCCTCATTTTTTGTTGGGCTGAAAGCCCAACCTACTGTTTTTCTCAAGACAGCGAGGGGATTATAGTTGATATTTTTTCACAAACTCAACTGCGTCATCTTTTGTATTAACTTCACCGCTTATTTGAGCTTCTTTTAGGGCATCAATAATTTCACCCAAAATTGGGCCTTGTTTAATGTTTTTTATTTTCAAAATTTCTAGTCCGTCAATCAGTTTTGGCAACGGCTTTAACGTTTCACGCTTTTCTAAATAGAATTTCAACAGCTTATCAAGTCCATCTAAGTTCTCTTGAACCATAGCTTCCGTTATATCTTCGCCTCTTGCAGATAATCTGTCAGCTTTCGCTAAAATTATATTATCCACAACATTTTCACCCATTTTGCGAAGATATCTCATCATAACTTTTTCACTCAAATCAGGTGCAACAATGACATTTGATGGGTAAATGTGGTTTTTTATCATTAGTGAAATATAATCAATCTGTTTTTTAGAAAACTTCATATCTTTCAAAAACGGAACGCACATTTTTGCGCCGACATCATCATGTTTAATAAACCTATGACGTCCAGTATCTTCAATCGTCCATGTCGAAATTTTGCCGATATCATGCAAAAATCCAGCTAATTTTATATGGTTTAATCTTGGAAAACCTCCAAAATCAACCCTATCAAGATGAGATTTAACCTCATCAGGCGCATTTTCATAAAGCTCATCAATATTTCTCACTGTTTCCACAACGTGATGAAACAAGTCCAAATGATGATGAGTATTTGGAGGAACTTTTTTCATTTCCTTAACTTGGGGGAACAATTCTTCCAAAATCCTAAACTCATCCATACATAACAAAGCTTCAGAACATTTACCCCCACTACATTTACCCCCTCCAAAGAGCTTCATTAATTCATAATTAATCCTCTCTTTTGCGGGGGTAAATAGTAAATGTTTATAGTTTTTAATACACGCTTTTACATCTTCTGAAAGTTCAAATCCTGTTGTTGACATAAACCTAAACGCTCTTAAAATCCTAAGCGGATCTTCTTCAAAATTAGAGTCTTTTATATGTCTGATAACTTTATTTTCAATATCTTTTTGACCGTTATATGGGTCAATTATTTCACCGGATGACAAATCAATCGCAATCGCATTCATAGCAAAATCACGACGGGATAAATCTTCCTCTATATTTACCCCCTGAATTTCGGAAATGTCTAGGTAATTAGTCTTGTCCTCTAAAACTAAACGATAGATTTTATATTCAGGATCTAAAACAATAAATGTCGCATTAAATTCTTCTGCCAATTTCTTTGCAAAACTTTCAGCTCCTTTTATTGCAACATCTCTATCCACAAAAGATTTGCCCATCAAAGCATCACGAACAGAACCACCAACAAGATAGCCTTCATTTATTTTAGAAAGTATAAAATCATCCTTAATATTCATAGACTATGTTTCCTAATGCCATAATTACAGCGGTTTCTGCTTTCAAAATCAAATCACCTAAACTTACTAACGGCAAATTTTTACCCCTAAAATAATCAAACTCTTTTTGAGAGAAACCTCCTTCTGGGCCGATTATTGCCAAAACTTTTTCACCTTTTTTAATCGGATTTTGGGTCAAATATTGTTTTAAAGTTATTTCCGTTAAACGTTCAGCAAAAACAATAACTTTGTCAAAATCTTTTTTCAAAACTTCTTCCAAGCTTGTTGGAGGATAGCAAGTCGGCACAACAGCCCTTTCGCATTGTTTGCAAGCCTCAAACATAACTTTTTGCCATTTTTCGTATTTTTTTTCTAATACAGATTTATTCAAGGCGCAATTATCAGTAATCACAGGATAAACAGCTCTTGCTCCTAATTCAGTAGCTTTTTCCATAACTGTCAATTGAGCATCACTTCTCAATGGGCTTTGTGCCAAATACAAATCGAACTCCAAATCTCTTTTTGAAGGGTAAAAATTTTCCACTTCACAAAAAATCTCTTTTGAAGTTACTTCTCTGACCTTGGTTTCGTACTGAATTTGGTTTTCATCTATAAGCAAAAGTTTTTCACCCACTCTCACACGCAAAGCACGAGCAATATGACGATAATTTTCAGCATCATCAATTTTTGCAATATTTTTTTCTACATTTTTAGAATTTATAAAAAAATGTGGCACTATTCTTTTCCCATATTTTTAAATCTTATCAGTAAATTTGTAAATAATATTACACAAAGAATTATAATCGAAACAATAAGCGCATACCAGAAACCAATTAAATTCATCTTAAAATGCAATGCTAATAAACAACCCAAAGGAAGTGCAACAAGCCAGAACGCAACAAAATTACCCATCATCACAACTTCTGTATGCTTTAGGCCTCTAAAAATACCCGCCAAAGATGCTTGCACTCCGTCAAAGACTTGGAAAAAGCAAAGCATATAAATTATAGGAACGCAAACTTCAATAAGCTTTGGATCCGTAGTAAACAGGCTTGTTACAACACCAGGAGCAATTGCGACTACAACCGCAGAGCAAGCCATAAACAAAGCTGAAATACCGATTGCATTAAACGCATATTTTTTCAGATCCTCGTACATTTTTGCACCGTTTGAGAAGCCAACTTTTACGCCTGCAGCATTGCCGATTGCTAAAGGCACCATAAATGCGATTGAAGTTATTGTACAAATAATGTTTTGCGCAGCTGCATAAACACCTGCAACACGTCCCATAATAACAGTTATGCTATTAAAAGCGACAAACTCAATCATAATTGCAAGTGAAGATGGCGCACCAACTTTTAGCATATCAAGATAATAGTTTTTATCTTTATGATATTTAATATTGATTTTTTTATAACAATATAAAAACAGCACAATCCCCATAAAATATCTTGTCAAAAGGCTTGCTATTGCTAAACCGATCACACCCATTTCTGGAATTGGGCCAAAGCCAAATACAAAAATTATATTTAAAATCACATTCAAAAATATGCAAAATATAGTCAGCATATTTGGAAAAACAACAATTTCAAAAGCTTGCAAAAACTCTTTTGACATATAGTGCAAATACCCGCCAAAAGTAGAAAACGCCGTTACAAAAAAGTAATCCTTAATCAACGGGTTTAATTCAGGCTCAAACCCCATTTTGTCAATAAACGGAATAAATGCAAAAATTACTATTGAAATTGTTACGGACAAAATCGCTGCAAACTTTAAAGACGGATAGAAATATTTTTCAGGCTCTTTATTTGCACCTCTATAATTTGAAAGAATTGGTGAAATACTACCTAAAATTCCAATCCCAATTATTGTAATACAATTTATAATCGCAGTAGCCAAGCTTATTGCAGCAAGAGTTTCTGTTGAATGACGCCCTGCTACGACAACATCACCGACGCCAATCATAATAAAGCCTAGATTGCCCAAAATTATCGGAAAAGCAATCTTCAAAAGCTCTTTGAGGTAAACTATATTGTTTTTAAACATTACTAATATTTACCCCCTATCCCTCTTTCCAAGAAGTTCCACAATTAATATCAACTTCTAACGGCACTCTTAATGGCTGATTAAGTTCCATTGCCTTTAATACAAGTAATTTAAGAGTCTCTAACTCCTCTTTTGGAAGCTCAAACACAAGTTCGTCATGCACTTGCATAATCATTTTTGCCTTAAGTCCTTGAGCTTCAAGCTGTTTATCAACTTCAATCATAGCCATTTTTATTAAATCTGCCGCAGATCCTTGCAAAGGCTGATTTATTGCAGCACGTTGAGCGAACTCTCTTATTTGGAAATTTGGGCTCAATAGCTCTGCTGCTAAATAACGTTTGCGACCAAAAATAGTCTCAACATAGCCATTTATATTAGCAAACTCTTTTTTATCCTCCATGTATTTTTTTACCCCAGGATAATGCTCAAAGTATTTATCAATAAACTCTTGAGCTTCAGTGTTTGATATGTTCAAATTCTTGGCCAAACCATATTTAGATTGACCATATACAATACCAAAGTTTACAGCCTTAGCTTTTCTGCGCATATCTTTAGTAACTTCATCCACTCCGACACCAAAAACTTTTGACGCAGTCATTGTATGAACATCTTCTCCTGAAGTAAATGCGTGGATTAAGTTTTCATCACCTGAAACGTGAGCAAGCAATCTCAACTCAATTTGAGAATAATCAGCTGACATAATCATAGAATTTTCTTTATCCATTGCACAGAATGCAGAACGAATTTTATTACCTTCTTCTGATCTAATCGGAATATTTTGTAAATTAGGGTTAGATGAAGATAATCTACCTGTTACAGTTAGAGCTTGATTATAAGTTGTATGTATTCTTCCATCACGTCTGCTGATTAGAGTAGGCAAAACATCTGTATAAGTAGACTTTAGTTTTGAGAATTTTCTATGCTCTAAAATATACTCACAAATCTCATATTCTTCAGCTAATTCTTCAAGCACTTCTGCGCTTGTAGAACGTGATTTTTTCTTCTTTGATTTAAGTTCTAATTTATCAAACAAAACTTCTGCAACTTGTTTTGGTGAATTGATATTGAACGGCTCACCTGCAAGCTGATAAATTAAATCTTCTAGTTCTGCCAATTTTTCAGTCATATAAGATGATAGCTCTTTTAAATAATCAGAATCAATCGCCACACCGTTGAATTCCATCTTGGCTAAGACTTCTGTCAAAGGTAATTCAATATCTTTGACCAACTTTTGTTCATTTTCTTCCAAATTTTCTGACCAATATTTATAAAGGCTAAAAATTGTATAAGCTTCGTCTGCAGAATATCTTGAAACATCATCAATAGAAGATAATATATGGTTCAAGAAATCCAAGCCTTGTGCATCAAGCGTGTGTTTGCGATTTGGATCTTTTACATAACTAGCCAAAAGCACATCATACAAAAGTCCTTTTGGTTTCACACCCAAATTCATCAACAAATTATAGTTTGATTTTGCATCGTACCAAACCTTTTTAACACTTTCAGATTCTATTATTGGATATAATTTCTCTACAAATTCTTCTGCAAAATAATAATTATTGCCGCTTGAAACACTTGCGTGAGTAATTTTACCCTCTTTTGTATAAAACTGTAAGCCAATATAATCAGACGTTTCCAAGTCTTTTAGAGTAGATTCCAAATTATCAGAATTTACTGTTAGATATTCAAAATCATTATCTTGAACAGTTTCTTTTATTGCTTGCGAGAACAAGTTTTGTTGAACCGCATCACCTTGAACAACTTGAGGTTGAGCAAACAAGCTTAAGTTTTCGCCTTCAGAAACTTCTACAGTATTTGAATTGAATGATGATAAGATTTTATCAATATTTTTAATAAAGCTATAAAACTGCATTTTTCTTAAAAATGCTGAAACTTTTTCCATTTGTGGAAGACAAACTGTTGCGCTTTGCATATCAAAATTAACATCCACATCACGAATAATTGTTGCAAGATCTTTTGATATAATTGCAATGTCTTTTTGAGTGCAAATCTTTTCTCTTACTGCATTTTCAGGAATATTTTCACAATCAGCAAGCAATTCTTCCAAGTTTGCGTAACGACTCAAAAGCTTTTGAGCTGTTTTTTCACCAATTCCACGAATTCCAGGAATATTATCCGAAGTATCACCTCTCAAACCCTTATAATCAATTACTTGGTTAGGATAAACTCCCAATTTTTCATAGACTCTATCCCAATCGTATTCAATCAATTCACCTTTTGAAGGGATTAAAACTTTAACTAACCCTTCTTTATCAATCAACTGAAAGCTGTCTTGATCGCCTGTAAGTATAAGGGTTTTGTTTCCGCTATCAGATGCAATTTTAGAAATTGTACCGATTACGTCATCAGCTTCAAAACCTTCTTTGGTATAAATAGGAATGTCAAACGCATTAAGACCTTCTACAATCGTACCGATTTGACATCTCAAAGTGTCAGGCATAGCCTCACGGTTAGCTTTGTATTCCTCAAACTTTTCTACACGGAAAGTTTGTCTGCCAACATCAAATGCAACTGCAATAAAATCAGGTTTTATTCTTGCAAGCAAATCAAAAATCGCTTTAAAGAAACCATAAACCGCCCAAGTTGGTTGGTTTTCTGAATTTTTCATGCCAGTTCTTTCAAGTGCATAGTATTGTCTAAATGCTAATGCGTGCCCATCGATTAATACTAAAGTTTTTTTATCAGACATATATTACTCCGTGTTTTTTAAGATTTTGGTGCGTTACATCACACCCTACTTTTGTTTTATCTTGCGGAGGGTACGCTTCGCTTTACCCACCCTACATCTACTTTTTAAATTTTTCAACCAAATTTGAACACCACTTTGCAACATTTAAGCAACCATCCTCAATTGCATCACCAAATTTTGCAAAATCTGCCCAAAAAGGGTTTTCTTTGGCAAATTCTTCTCTGGCCTTTTTAACAGGATCTATAACTTCTTTGCTTTTACCATTTTCAAATTTTGTTGCCCTAAACCATTTTTTTTCTTCTATTGCACTAAACATCTTTACCCGAGCCAAATTTTCATCTTTTTCGTCAGTTTCGTAAGCTTCATAATCCATAACAATATGTTTATCATAATTCGGAATTCTTATTGTTGCATAAGAAAAGAAATTCTTGCCAATATGTCCAGTCTTTTCCCCAAAGTATTGAATAAATATCTCATTTTTTTCTGATAATTTTTTTATAAATGGTATTTTTTCAAATTTCCATTTTAAATATGGAGTAATTTTTGTATCTTCAAAATACCTTGTGCCCATTGGAGTTGTTTTCACTTCTCGCCCAGCAGCATTTACATACTTAGCCGCTTTATTAAACAAAGGTTGCCCTTCTGTAAAATAAACCGCTTTCATTGAAGGATTGAAACTATTTTGTTGTTGAATTTTCATAATTTACTCCTTTTATTTTTTTAGTGCATTATAACGTACCCTACTTTTTTTATTCATTTCCCTCCCCAAGTTAGGGTGGGGAAGGATGGGGAATTTTTTCTACATTTACCCCTTTACCCCATCAATTCACCATTTAGATACCAAGTTCTTGCACGAGTTATTTTTACATTCACAAACTCGCCTGTTAAATCTTTATCACAAGGTATATGAACAATTTTGTTATTTCTTGTTCTACCTGTAATCACTTTACCTTTTTCGCCCCTGTCCTCAAAGTTCTCAATAAGCACTTCAAGTTCACGACCTAAATATTTTTGATTAGATTTCAAGCAACATTCTCTGTTTTTTTCGTTCAATCTTGCAAGACGTTCTGTTTTTACATCTTCATCAACGTACAAATCTGTCCATTTTGCAGCAACAGTTCTTTCTCTTGGTGAATAAGCAGCAGTATTAGAATAATCTAACTCTAATTCTTCCAACGCATCTAGCATTCTTTGGAATTGTTCTTCTGTTTCACCAGGGAAGCCAGCAATAAAGTCACTTGTGATTGTTACATCTTTTACTCTTGAACGTACATGATCTGCTATTTTTTTATAAGTAGCATAATCATATTTTCTATTCATTTTTTTCAAAGTATAATCATCACCGTGTTGCATTGGAATATGGAAGTATTCACAAACTTTATCCAACTCAATCACTGTATCAATTAATTCATCAGTGATATCTGTAGGATAAGAAGTTACAAAACGGATTCTAAATTTGCCTTCAATTTCATTTATTTTTCGTAGCAACCAAGATAAATTAATACATTTACCCCCATCATCAGTTGCCCAAACGTTGTCAATAGTTGTTTTATAAGAATTTCCTTCTCTCACAAGACCTTTTCCATAGCTATCAACATTTTGCCCTAAAAGAGTAATTTCTTTAAAACCTTCTGAAAGAGCTTTTTTCACTTCTGCAATAATTAGTTGAGGGTTTCTTGAACGTTCACGACCTCTTGTATAAGGCACAATACAATATGAGCAGAAATTATTACAGCCTTCCATAATCGGAATCCAAGCGTTGACACTTTTTACACGTTTTATGTCAATTTCAGATTCTTCATATTGAACTTCGTCTACTGATACAATTCTCTCGCCAGCTTCTATACGTTTTACAAGGCTTGGTAATTCATAAACTCTTTGAGTACCCAAAACCAAATCGACATAAGGAGCTCTTGCAAAAATTCTTTTGCCTGTTTGTTGAGCAACGCAACCTGCAAAAATAATTTTTAAATCAGGTTTTTCTTCTTTTTTCCATTTGCCCCAAACACCTATTGCACTAAACGCTTTATCTTCAGAAAGTTGTCTTACTGAACATGTGTTTATTATAAGCATATCAGCTTCTTTTGGATCAGTTGTCTCTGTATATCCCAAATGCTCAAGCATTCCATACATGCGCTCAGCATCCGATTTGTTCATCTGACAACCCATAACTTCTATATAAACTTTTTTCATACAATCCTCTTATAAAATCCCTATATGAATATTTTACCATAAAAGGTGTGGGGGTAAATATAATAAAAAGGGAAATAATTGGCAAAAAGAATTGTAAATTTATTAATGGTTTTACTAAAAAGGTGCGCTATACAACGCACCCTATTTTATACCTATTTACCTATATTTACCCCTAGTCTAAATCATAATTTAGCATTGAAACAACTTTCACGCCGTTTGCTTCAATTTTTTCTCTACCCTTTAATGGATCTAGCTCAATGATGAAAGCTGATGCAACGACTTCTGCACCAACTTTTTTAACTAAATTACATGCTGCAACCGCAGTACCACCAGTCGCAAGTAAATCATCAATCACAAGAACTCTATCGCCAGCTTTTACTGCATCAGCATGCATTTCAATTGTATCAGTGCCATATTCTAAAGAATAGCTTTCTTTTATAGTATCAGCTGGAAGTTTGTTAGGCTTTCTAATTGGTACGAAACCTGCATTTAGTCTGCAAGCTAAAGGCGCACCAAAAATAAACCCACGAGACTCAATACCTGCAACATAATCAATCTTTTCATCTTTAAATTTTTCATATAAAAAATCAATCATTAAATTCATTGCTTTAGCATCTTTAGTCGCAGTTGTTATATCCAAAAACAAAATACCAGGTTTTGGGAAATCAGGCACTTGTCTTACTGTACTTCTTACATAATCTAATTCATTCATAGTCATTGTCATTTTTACTTAAACCTCTTGTTTTACTTTTTCTTCTTCTGCTGCAATACGTTCTTGTTCTTCTAATACTAGACCGTGAGTAGTTTTACCCCAGTTCATATCTTTTTTACAGAAAAGAATTTTTCCACATATAAACAATTCCATAGGGAACCAAATTGCTAATAAATAAACTGTTGTTTCTAAAGCTTGTTTTAACGCACTTAATCTAGGCACAAAGTCATATCTTCTTAGGGCATATCTAATCGCAGTAAAGAAACCTAAACCTACCGCTGACGCAATTACCAAAGACGACCAAAGAACATTGTGTAAGCTATAAGCACTTGGGCAAATTTTATCTGTAACGAGTCTTAGAACCCTAAATACAACTTCCATCATAAACCATAATGGCATAATAAATTGAGTTATATAAATCGCCATATCTAATCTTGCACGAAGTGACATTTTCTTAGAACTTATTGCATCTGCAAAGTGTTCCAAATAACGTCTAATTGTACCTTCCATCCAGCGTCTGCGTTGTCTGAATAATGGGAACAAGTAAATAATACCTTCTTCATAAACGCAAGCATCAGGACAAAAACGAACGTCCCAACCTTTGATATGCAATCTAGTAGACATATCCAAGTCATCAGTTATTGTGTAATTATTCCAACCACCAATATCTTCGATTGCTTCACGTTTAATTAATTCACCATTACCACGAAGTTCAGCTGCACCTTTTACAGCATCACGACCTGTTTGAAAGTGTGTATCAAGTGTGTATTCATTATTTTGGCATCTTGTTAAAAAGTTAAAGTTTTTGTTTCTAATAACTTTTCTTGCTTGGACCGCACCAACATCAGCTGGTTCTAGAAGTGGTATTAACTTATTTAAAAAGTCTGGCTCAACTGTTGCATCAGCATCAAAAACAAGAATAGCTTCACCTTTTGCCAATGCCATTGCATCATTTAAAACCGCAGATTTACCAGGAAAAGCATCTTTATCTCTAATAAATGCAATTACATTTTCATGCTTATTAGCTAAGTCATTTACAACTTGCGCAGTATTATCTGTGCTTCTGTCATCAATTACAATTATTTCAAAATTTGGATAATCAATCGCCAATATATTTTCAACCGTATTTGCAATAACAGTTGCCTCATTGTGAGCTGGTACCATTACAGACACAAACGGTTTAAAATTCTCATTAATAACAGGCGGATGCTTTTTAAGTTTACGTTTTTGGTACTTAGTTGCCGCTATTGAATAGAGACCATAAGTTACCATACACGCACATAAAATTAGAAAACCAACCGCTGTATTAACGTGATTTTGAAAGATATATAGGAACACTCCTAAAATCGATAATATTGTAAATAAAAGAATTCTTTCTCTCATAACTACCCCAACACCAGATTATTATATCTAAAAAACATTAAGTATATGAAGAATTTTACTTTTTTTTAAATTAAACTTTACAAAACTTCACAAAACTCATCAAAAAAGGCAATTTTTGTTTTGATATTTACTTTATATATACAAGAGAGATAAACAAGGAGCTTTATAAGATGTTATTCATTACTAATACAGTTCAAACAGAAGATTTACAAGAAGTAAACAACTTTTTCAACGAATTTGAAGCTGTTAAAACTGTTGAAGCTGACGAAATCATCGAAACTCCTGTTTCTCAATACTTAACATCACTTGTTTCTTCTCAATATCAAAAATCTGTCGAAGGTATCGAAAACACTACTATCGGCAACTCTCTTAAAAGAAAAAGATCTCTTCAACAAGTTATGAGAGAATCTTTCTTCTACGGCTCTAACAGATTCGGTAACAACTTCATAGCATAAGTGCTACGCACGTAGATAAGGGTCGGTAGGCATTCAAAAACTGCCATAACTAATTTAAAATGTCCGGCCTACCTCTTGAACAAAAGCCAAGATTATACAGCGCCGTTGTGACAGAGCGAAGCGCAGGAACGAAGCAATCTTTGATTGCACAGGCGCTAAATAGCATAAGCTCGGAGTGAAGTCCGAATTCAACTAGCCCCCTCCTAACCTTCCCCCGTGGAGAGGGAACAATCTCTCAAAAATCACATACGGGTAATATTTACCTTAATATTTACCCTCTCTCTCTCTTATAACTATCTTACATCTTACTAAAGTTTTGCCCGCATTTGCGGGCTTTTTATTATTTATACTTCCGTTTTACAGTATCGTAAGTCATAATTTTCACATCCTTGTTTATAACTATTTTGATTGAATTATTAATATCAGTTCTTAAAACATTTGTACCTTTTAAAAGCTCCAACGTATAGATTCCAGGATGGCCAAATTTGTTTTCTCCAACAGAAATTATGGAATACTTTGGTTTTAAATAATTTACAATTTCTTTGTTTAAACCTCCGTGTGCACCGTGATGTGGGACTTTTAAAACTGTTAGATTTTCTGGTAAATATCCAAGCACTGCTTTTATACCATTTACCCCAGCATCACCAGTAAATAGCATACTAAAGTCGTTATAAGTCAAAAGTGTAATTATAGAATCCTCATTATCGTCATCAGTTGAGATGCCTAGATAATTCACCAACGATAAATCAAGGTCACTATATATTTCTTTGTTATTACCAGATAAAATCACCTCTGTATTATATTCTTTTGCAGTTTTATAAATTTCACGTGCAGCGATAGAATCATGATTTAAGTTATTAACATAAATTCTCTTAACCTTAACCCCTTTAATCAAATCAACGACACCACCACAATGGTCATTATCAAAGTGAGTTACAACAATTGAATCAATATTTTTAATACCTCTGTCTTTAAAATATTTAAGCACGACAATTTCAGCCTGGGACTTACCACCTTTATACCCATTTCGTCCAGTATCAATCATAATGTATTCATTTTTAGGCGTTTTAATAAGAAAACAATCAGCATTTCCAACATCAAAAGTTGTAATTTCTAAATTGCTATTCCTTATTGGAATAAGAGTAATTAGCCAAATAAAAAGCATTATAGAGAATGATACTAATAATGGTTTCAAAAATTTTTCTCTAATATTTTTATTTGCAATTCCAGTTAAAATAATTAGCATTAAATAATATAACGTTATTTGAAAAACACTCGGATGAGTTGTTTGAATAGCTGAGTTTGGAAGTTGTCCCCAAAAATCTGAAATATTTACTAACAGTACCAAAAATGGCTTAAGTATTAAATCAAATAAATAACAAATTTTATCTGCCAATGGTGATATAGAAGATAGCAAAGCACTTACGAAACCGCCTGAGCTTATTACCATAAGAACTGGAACGCTCATAATATTTGCGAATACAGAATACACGCTTATATTACTAAAATAAAATATTTGAACAGGAATTACCCAAAGTTGCGCAATTATCGGTATTGAAATTGTACCAGCAATAAAATCTTTTATCTTGTGATTAAAACGTATTACAAGAGGCGACATAAACAAAATACCAAAAGTTACAATGAATGATAGTTGAAAGCCAATATCATTAAGAAACATCGGATTATAAATTAACATCAATAATCCGACAAACGACAATAAAGAAATGCTATGCGCATCTCTGTCAATAAGTTTTCCGACAAGCACGAAAATAAGCATAATAGTAGCTCTAATTATCGAAGCACCCAGACCTGTCATCAAAGAATAAATCGCAACTGTAAACATACCTAATATAACTTTTGTTCTGAATGGTACTTTTAATAACGACATCACCCAAAAGAAGAAGCCATAGATAAAAGCGACATTCATGCCAGACGCAGCAAGAATATGGAGCAATCCAGAATTTACAAAAGATTGCTTAATTTCTTTTGGAGGAGAAACTGCATCATCACCAAAGACAATACCACCTAAGATTTCTAAATAAGGTGACGGTAAGTATTTTGAATGTATTGAAATCACATTTTCTCTATAATCATTAATTTTCTGTAAAGCATTTGCTTTCAAAGAAGGCTCTTTTGGAATTTTATTGACACTTTTTGCATAAAACACTGCATAAGCATTATGATTCCTTAGATAATTTCCATAATCAAACTGTGAAGGGTTTCCTGCTTTAAAAGGAGCGGACAAACGTCCTTCAAGCGTAAGTTCATTATATATTTTCAAATCATCATTTATTTCTTCAGGATTATTTATTGTTACTAAAACTTTTTCATTCTTAAAAGATTTATCTGTATCAGCAAATTTTATATTCTTAACGTCAAAGAAAAACTTCGGTTTACCTTCTGATATTCCTTGAGGTATCGATACAACTGTACCCGTAATTTCGCAATTTACTGGCGCAAAGTTTAATAATTCATCAACATTCTTGATACGAAAACTAGTATTTATAACTCCTATATAGAAAATTAATGTCCAAACTAAAATGTATTTAATCGGAAAATAGTTTTTGTATATAGAATAAAGAAAAGCTAAAGTTATAAGTGCCGAAAAGAAGAATAAAGTATTTGAGAATACTGAAAATAACGCCAAAACATAAATTGCCGTAGTCAAAAGCATAAGCCAATTTTTGTTTTGCGTAATAATTGCACAAATACTAGATAGCAAAATTTACCCCTTTAATTATATCTTTCTTCTATTTTGAATCAGTACCTTCTGCTACAACTGCAATTTTTTCTATTCCTTGCGCATCAAGTATAAAATCACACAATTCTCTAACTGCTCCACGTCCACCATTTTTAGCTGACTTAAAATTACAAATAGCTTGCACTTCGTCTACGGCATCATTTGGACATGATGCAAGAGCTACTTTTTCTAAGATACAGATATCAGGAATATCATCACCCATATAGCAAACGTTTTCATAAGTAAAGCCATACTTTGCCATAATTTCTTCTAAAGCCGGTAATTTATACTTTTGGCCTTGATAAATTTCTGTTATATTTAAATTTTCAGCACGATGCTGAACAGTCCCATTTTTTCTAGCTGTAATAATAGCAGTAATAAAGCCCGATTTATTCATTCGAACAATTCCATGCCCATCTTTCACATTAAATGTTTTATATTCAACACCATTTTCGTCATATGTAACACTTCCATCTGTCATGACACCATCAACATCAAATGCTAGAAGCTTAATCTTTTTTGCTATTTCTAAAACATTACCCTTAATATCTGCCATAATTAACTCCTTAACTTTGTATTAATTATACAATAAAAGAGCTCTTAAGCAAAAAAAGTTATATTAAAATAATCCTTAATTCTTTGTAAAAGGCTACGTTTATTTGGATCATAATACATATAAAGAGCTTTGGAATCTTTGTTTTCCATTTTTTTGTTTTCTTTTATAAACCTATCAATAATTTTTAGATAAGCTTTATCATTACTAGTAAACCCTTGTTTTCTATAAAAAATATGCGGAGGAGTGGTTGAGCCATAAACACCTTTATCTGCCATTAAAAACACTCGCCCTTCACAATCAAGTTGTTTGCTTCTATTTTTTGCAAACTCGATAAACTCTTTTCCAAAACCTTTCCCTTGTTCTTTTACGTATAAAAGTAGAATATGAAAATAATTTTTTCTATCAATTTTTGTAGAATCAGCAAACATAATACCAACAACTCTTGGATCTTTTGTTGCAAATTGTTTGTACAAAGTATAATTTGGTGTTTTTGCTTCCCAGAAAAGAGTTTTGGTTAATTGTGGAGTCTTTGGTTTGTATACAAAATGAGGCTTCATATAAATTATAAAACCCTAACATTATTTTTTTTGCGATATTATAGATTTTTATATATTTTATTATCTACACATTGTTATACTACATATGGAGTATTTGGATAGAATTATTTAAATAAAAATAAAAAAATGTCGTTTAACATGGGGTCAAAAGGAAAACAAATGTTAAACAAATTACCCCAACTACAATATACACTAACCCCGAATAGTGTAAATCCATCTGAAGCAATGGATTACATTAATTCGTATATAGAAAATTATTACTGTGAAACAATGAGTGTTGATATTTCGTATATGAATATTCTTGATGCATGTCAAGTTTCGACATTGTGCTCAACACAACACTATATTAAATATCCAAATGGGAAAATCACTTGGAAAGTATCGTCAGAAAGCGTTAAAGAATTCAATAAAGACTTAGAGCTTGGAAACAGCGAATATATATTATAAAACTTTTATAATATTTTTTATATCATCTGATGAAACAACGCTTAAAGCAGAGTCTTTATGCGATTGAGTCAAAGCTCCTTTGTCTTTCAAAAGAGTAAGAACTTTTAAAACTAGAGTTTGGTTTTCGCTATCCAAAAGAGCTTCCAATTCTTGGACTTCATCAACATAATCAAGGGCAAAGAAAACAAAATCACTACCGTCATACAATTCATCATAGAAAAAGCTTTCCAGCTTATGTGTATTAATCTTTTTCAACAATGAATTTACTGCGTTAACATCATCTTTTGTGTTCTTATCGCAATCAAAAAGATATTCATCATTACTACATAATTCTTCAAATTTATCTTTTGCAAGCCTTAACGCAACAGCACTTGAGCTCGTTAAGTTTTCGTTCATTAATCTTTCAAAAATCTCACATAAACCAAAATTACAAACTGATGATACAGGTATAATTTCTGGAATAGCATTAATTATATTACATAGAATCAACAATGCAGACTCTGAATCGTTTTCAAACATTTCATCAAAAGACAATAAATAAGGAATTTCTGAAGCAATATTTTCAGCAAAAGATGATTTTTTCATAACTTCAACTATTTTATTTAATGCATCCTTTGCTTGAAAGTTTACTAAAAATTTAACGGCTTCATATTGGACAAATTCATCATCAGATTCCAATTTCTTCATTGCAGCTTGTTTTGATTCATCATCTTTCAAATATGACAACAATTCTATTGAATTTAAAGATAAAAATTGTTCTTCAGAATTAGCTAAATCACGTACTGCAGGTAAAATATCATCGAGTTCAGTTGGTGTTACAAAAGTAAAATATTTTAGAGCATAAGCTTTTTGAGAATTAGAGCCGTTAATAAAAATTTCTTTCATTTTTCCCAAAAGATCTTCGCCACCAAAAGAGTGTAAAACTTGCGCAATCATAGTATCATATGAAGAAGAATAAAAATCCAAAAAATTTAATAAATTCAAATAATTATCTTTATTACAAGCACTCTGTATTCTTTTTGCGACGTTATCTTTTATAAAATCAAACAAAAAATCATCTTGCTTAACGAGTTTTGCAAACAATTCTACATCTGAATTATCAACAAGAGATTTCGCAACTATCTCATACTCAGAAGGGTTTTTCCCAGTGAGTTTTTTTATTAAATCCATGTTCTTATTCCTAAACTTACAATCTGATTAGTTATTAAGGGGCATTTCCCCTTATCTCCTAATCAAGATAGAATACTGTAACTACTTTGTGTTTTTCATCAGCATACTCAACCGCTTTATGCAAAGTATTACTTGTATGAGATAAGAAACAAATTAATTGATTACAATCATCAATAATTTCTCTGTTACATACTCTTGAAGCATCAGCTAGAGTCATCATTGCTCTATCTGAATGTTCAACTATATTAGGAACACCAATTAATTGATCTTGAACATCAGAAGGTTGTTGTCCAATAGTTTGAGGCAAAATAACCTTCAACTTATCTGGATTTGACTTCATTGCACCTCTTATTGCAGCTGCGTTTGTACCACAAGAACCACCAGAAGTGATAATTGTATTACCTTGCATAACAAGCGCAGTTGTAAGAGTTTCAATCATTTGTTGGTGTGTTATCGCTAAATTTCTTGATCCAATGATCGCAATTCTCTTGGCGGGTTGTTTAATAGTAGCCAATTCCATAGCTAATTCGTCAACCACATCAGGATTGTGTTCCGCAACATCTAAATCACCCATCGGAACCATAATTGAAGGTTGTTTACCTTCGTCATCCAAAGAATTTAAAATTTCAATCATTGTACCACCTTTTATAATTGCAAATAATACTTATTTTGTGTATGCTAGTGTATAATATCATAAATTTAGACATTTGGGAATAGGGGAATGGAAAATATTTTAGAAACACTTAATGCCGAGCAACAAGATGCTGCAAAAACCACTGAGGGTGCTTTATTAATTCTAGCTGGTGCTGGTAGTGGAAAAACAAGAGTTTTGACTACTCGTATTGCTTATATGATTAAACAAGGCGCAATTGCTGGCAAAATTTTAGCTGTTACATTTACTAACAAAGCTGCTAGAGAAATGAAAGAAAGACTTTCTTCAATCCTAGGCGAAAACATTGTTAAATACATGTGGGTTGGTACTTTCCATAGTATTTGCGGACGTATCTTGAGACAAGATATCGAAAATTTTACATTTCCATCAGGTAAAAAACTTGATAAAAATTTCACAATTTATGATGAAACAGATTCGCTTGCTGTTATTAAACAAGCTGTTAAAAAACTTAATTTAGATGACAAGATATATGCACCTAAACTAATTAAGACAGTTATTTCTAACGCAAAAAACAAAATGCAAGATGCATATACGTTTGCAACTTTTGCAAGAGATTTTAAATCACAAAAAATCGCATCTGTTTTTGAGTTATACGAAAACACTTTAAACAACAATAATGCAATAGACTTTGACGACATGCTTATGCTTACTGTTAAACTTTTAGAACAAAACCCTGCAGTAAGAAAAAAATATTACGACAAATTCCAACATATTTTGGTAGACGAGTACCAAGATACAAACCAAGCTCAATATCAGCTTGTAAATGCTTTGTATACGAACCTAGATTCGTTCATTCCGCCAGAACGTTCACTATGTGTTGTTGGTGACGTTGACCAATCTATTTACAGTTGGCGTGGTGCAGATTTTAGAATTATTATGAATTTCCAAAAAGATTTTCCAAACGCTAAAATCGTTAAATTAGAACAGAACTATCGTTCTACTGCAAATATTCTAAACGCTGCAAATGCTGTTATTGAAAATAACGAAGAGCGTGTAGATAAAGTACTTTATTCACAAAAAGGTGATGGTGAAAAAATTACTTATTACGAAGCTCAAGACGAAGCAGATGAAGCAAATTATATTGTAAAATCTATAACTTCGACTTCTGACAACTACAATCAGTTTTCGATTTTATACAGAACAAACGCTCAATCTCGTGCTTTAGAAGAAGCTCTTATTGCAGCAGGAGTTCCATATCGTATTTATGGCGGTCTAAAATTCTATGACCGTAAAGAAATCAAAGATGCGATTGCATATTTAAAGCTTATCCATAACGTTGATGACTCTCAATCTTTAAGAAGAATTATCAACGTTCCTAAACGTGCAATTGGAGAGACAACATTAAAGCACCTGCAAGAGCATGCAGATAATAATGATATAAGCCTATTCTCTGCGATTCTTGATGTTGACAATATTTCAGCAATTAAATCTGGTACAGCAACAAAATTAAAAGATTTTTCTACTCTTATAATGAAGCTTCAAGAAGCACAGCCTAAATACAACTTACCTGAATTTTTAGGTTTAGTTTTAGAAAAATCTGGCTATTTAAGAGAATTACAAGCAACTGGCACAGATGAAGATTTAACAAGAATTGAAAACTTGCAAGAGCTTGTTAACGTTGCAAACGAATTTGAACCAGAAGAACTTGATAATGTCTTAGGAGAATTCTTATCACAAGTTTCTCTCGTCTCTGACATTGACGGAATGGATGAAATTGCAAACAACGTAACTCTTATGACACTTCACGCTTCAAAAGGTCTAGAATTTCCTATCGTTTATCTTGCAGGATGTGATGAAGGTATATTCCCTTCTCAAAGAACCTTGATGATTAAATCAGAACTTGAAGAAGAAAGACGCCTTATGTACGTTGGCATTACTCGTGCAGAACAAAAGCTTTATTTAACAACTGCAAAACGCCGTCAAATGTGGGGTGAATATAAGTATTACACACCAAGCAGATTTATCGAAGAAATTCCTTGCACA
Organism: Candidatus Gastranaerophilaceae bacterium; assembly: GCA_045586965.1. Lineage (GTDB taxonomy): Bacteria > Cyanobacteriota > Vampirovibrionia > Gastranaerophilales > Gastranaerophilaceae > CAG-196. The sequence goes on from JAZNBJ010000033.1 coordinate 34,108, forward strand.
CTTCTTGAGACAGAACAGTCTTATGCAAGTGATTATTCACCTAGAAGTACATTTACAAGTGCAGTTAAATCTGTTAAAAGTTCTAGCTCTGAAAGCAATTCCAGCAAGTATGCAGATAGTCAAATCAAAAACGGAACTGGCTTTGGTAAAAACTTTGTTGCTCCTGGGGTAAATAAAAATCTAGCAAATAGCACTTCTAATAACGGATTAGCTAGCGTAAATAAAACTACAAACGTTGTAAAACGTACGCCAAGCAAATCTTTTATCGTTAAAAACCCTATAAACAAACAAAAAGAAGACGAAAAAATTAAAGCTTTCTTTGAAGATAACGTTATGAAACGTAGACTTGAAGAACATAAAAAAGAACAAGCACGCCAAGCTGAAGAAAAAGCAATTGCAGAAAAAATCAAGAACACTGCAACTCAATATTATTTCAATGTTGGCGAAAGAGTTTTTCACGAAAAATTAGGTATCGGTCATATTACAGACGTTATCCAAATCGGTGATAGCACAATGTATACTATAGATTTTGGAAAACTTGGCAAAAAAGCAATGGACGCATCTTATGCGCATTTAAAGAAGTTTTAAGCTTTATTAGACTTTTTCAAATCTCTAATGGTTAATCCAAACTTTTGTACTGCACGCATAACTGTTGCTTCGCTTATACCCATTTCTTTAGCAACTTCTATGCCGTCCTTGCCTGATTTTATTTTTTCTACTATCAAAGCATCCCTATCTTTCACTTTTTCAGCGAAAGCATTATTTGCTTCTGCAACAATTTGAACTGTCCTTTTAGACACATCCATCTCTTTCATAATAGTTTTTCTGGGAACACCATTTCTTAATTTATCAAGAATAATATCATTTCTTCTTTGAATATAAATCTTATGGGCATTATATTTTGTAGAGATTTCATTAACTTTATACAAGCTTACGCCCATTTTTTCAGATATTTCACCAATTGAAAAACCTTTTAAAAGAGCTCGAAGAATATTTTTATCTGCGTCTATTTTCTTTTTTTCTACTTCTATTAATCTTTCTGCAAGCTCATTAACAGTTTCACCTATTTTTCTTTGAGCGAACACGGCTTTTTTACTTGTGAAATTTGGATAATTATTATTTATTCCATTAATATACATCCTTAACTCCTATGATTTTTTCACACCCATTTTTTTCAAAGCTCTTTTAACTGTCTCAGGGTCAATATTTAATTCTTTAGCAATACTCTTTCGAGTCATACCTGCAAGATATTTTTCTTTAATCAAATTATCTCTGTTAGTTCTATATGTAATATAAGTTTTGTGCTTATCAGCAACAGCTTGCACACTTGTTAAATCTATATCTAATTCATTTGCTATTTTTTTACGTCTTTCTCCATTTAATAATCGTTTCAAGATAATATTATCTCTATCTTGCATATACACTTTACGTGCATTATATTTTGTCGATAGCTCATAAACTTTATGTCTTGAAATTTTTAAAGCTTCAACAAGAAAAGGAACTTCGAAACCTTGCATTAATTTTTCTAAAACAAAACGTTGTTTTTCAATGCTAGCTTTGCGATAACCAAAGTTTAATGCGTCTTTATCAAACTGTTGTAAAACTCTTTGTGCGGCTTGTGATTTTGCCATAAAATTCGTTGTTGATTGAATAGGTGAAATTTTCATACTAGGTCCTTATTTTCGTTACAAGAAAATAAAAAACCGTAAAAATTTTTTTTTGCTACCTATAACTAATATTTATTCAACTGCTCTTAAAAGTAAGACAGCATCATTTAATTCCTCTAGCAAATATTGCAACTGTTGATTAATATTTTCAGGGTTATAAATCGAACCAGTTGATTGGTAAGCCAAATATCTTTGATAAACTTGAGCTTCTTGTCTAAGCTTAGTGATTGTTTTAACACTCCTATTTATCTCAATAAGCTTTTTAAAAGATTCGTAATAACTTTCTGGTTGTCCCTCGTATTTTTTCATCAAATAATCAATGTTCATCGTCAAAACATTTGCACGAGTAACGAATAATTGCACTGAACCTTCTTCCTCAATAGTGTCTGCAAGTTTTTCAATGACTGGAATAATTTCGTTTGCATCAATTATATATTTAGATGTTTTATCTTTTTTAGAAATAATATTTATAAAAGCTGGATTATCTCTTGGCACAGGCTTTAGCTCTGCAGGATCATCAAAACCTTTTTGAGACTCAAAAACAGGTTTTACAACTTTATGCTGTTTTTTCTGAAAAACTCTATTCAAATCAGGCAAAGTTCCTGCATAACCTTTTCCCTCTAGTTCTGCTTCCAAAGCCTTATCAACCTTATCCCAAGGCCAAGCAAAAGATGGTAATGCCAGAGTTAAAGCTATTAAACATAAAATAAACTTTTTCATATATATATTATATTCATATTTTTATAAAAATCAAAACTATTGACATATAAATTCGCTCACGTTAAAATGTTTCTACAGATAGAAACAAGGAGTGAGATGAAAAACATAAAAACGTTATCCGAACTTGTTAAGAAAATTGACACTACAGCCGAAATAGAAGCATTTTTTACAGAGCTTCTCACAGAGTCAGAGCTTGAAACTTTATCAAAACGATGGCGTATCTTAGAAATGTTAAAAGAAGGATGCACCCAAAGAGAAATTGCAAAGGACTTACAAGTAAGCCTTTGCAAGGTTACAAGAGGGGCTAAGATTATGAAAGACAAAAACTCAGTCTTAGCAAAATATTTAAGTTTATAAGTCAGACAACAAGTTTAGAAGGTAAAATAAAATGAATACAATTAATAAATACGAAATAACAAAAGACGGTTTTTACGGCAACTTTGGTGGCCAATATATTTCTGAAGAATTAAAAAAAGAATATTCTAAAATTGCAGAAGAGTTTTTAAAAATAAAAGATGAACCAAAATTTATCGAGGACTTGGACGAACTTTTAAAAACTTTTGCAGGTCGTCCAAGTCCAGTTTACTTTGCAAGAAACTTATCTAAAAAATATAATTGCGAAATTTATCTAAAACGAGAAGATTTAAACCATACAGGCTCGCATAAAATCAATCACAGCTTAGGAGAAGCACTTTTAGCAAAAAGAATGGGTAAAACCAAACTCATTGCTGAAACAGGTGCAGGACAACATGGCGTTGCAATCGCAACAGCTTCTGCTCTTGTAGGGCTTGATTGTGATGTTTATATGGGTGAAGTTGATATTGAAAAAGAAAGCCCTAACGTTTCAAGAATGAAAATGCTAGGTGCAAATGTCGTTCCTGTATCAGAAGGTACAAAAACACTTAAAGAAGCAGTTGATGCATCTTTTGCGGCTTATTGCAAAGAACACAAAACAGCAATGTACGCAATCGGCTCTGTAGTTGGTCCTCATCCATTCCCTATGATTGTAGAACATTTTCAATCTGTTATCGGACGTGAAGCAAGAGGGCAAATGCTTGATTTAGCGGGTTCTTTGCCTGATTATGTTATCGCTTGCGTTGGCGGTGGTTCAAACGCAATCGGTATTTTTAACGGATTTTTAAAAGACGAAAGTGTAAAACTTGTCGGCGTAGAACCTCTTGGTAAAGGCGAAAAAATCGGTGAAAACGCAGCTAGCATAAACTATGGTAAACTTGGTGAATTACATGGGTTTAAATCAATGTTCTTGCAACACGAAAACGGCGAAATTGCAGAAGCTTATTCAATCGCAAGTGGCCTTGATTATCCAGGTATTGGGCCAAAACACGCACACTTAAACGAAATCGGCAGAGCAAGCTATGAGACTATTGATGATGAAGAAGCTGTGACAGCTTTCTTCGAGCTATCAAGAATAGAAGGCATTATTCCAGCATTAGAAAGCTCTCATGCTGTTGCTTACGGTATAAAACTTGCTAAACAATCACCTGCTGGAACAAAGATTTTGATAAATCTTTCTGGACGTGGTGATAAAGATTTAGATTTTATCCTCAAAAAAATCGGCAATCGTTAATATTACATTTTGCATAATTATTGTGTTAATATATTCCTATGGATTTATTTACGCAATTAGAGGATATGAATAAACAAGTGCCTTTGGCAGAGCTTATGCGACCAAAAACTTTAGAAGAGTTTTTAGGTCAATCAAACGTTGTTGCACCAAACTCACCTCTTTTAAATCTTCTAAAAACCCAAAGATTATTTTCATTAATATTTTGGGGTACTCCTGGTTGCGGGAAAACAACTTTAGCAAGGCTCATCGCAACTCAAGTTAACGCGCAATTTATCGAACTTTCTGCAGTATCATCTGGGATAAAAGAAATTAAAGAAACTGTTGAAAAAGCTCGTGAAGCACTAAGAGCTGGACAAAAAACAATTTTATTTATAGATGAAATTCATAGATATTCTAAAACTCAACAAGATGCACTTCTTCCACATCTTGAAAACGGAACTTTGTTTTTGATTGGCTCAACAACAGAAAACCCTTCGTTTCAGGTTGTACCTGCACTTATTTCAAGAGTGCAAGTCATAAGATTAAACCCAATTAATGATGTTAGTATGGCAAAAATCATTAATAAAGGGTTTGAATATTTAGAAAAAAATTATCAGCCAATTCAGTATGAAGATGATGTTATAAAATTCATTGTAAATAACGCAAGAGGTGACGCAAGATGCGCATTAAATCTTGTAGAAAACTCTTATTTTGCAAGTAATTTTTCTAACGATACAAGACTTTTGTCAATCGAAATTTTAGAAAGCATTACTCAAAGAAGAAACACAAGATATTCTACACAAGAACATTATGATTGCGCTTCAGCTTTTCAAAAAAGCTTAAGAGGCTCTGATGCAGATGCTGCTATTTATTATTTAGCAAAAATGATAGCAGCTGGCGAAGATCCAAGATTTATCGCAAGAAGATTAATCGTTTGCGCAGCAGAAGATGTCGGAATTGCAGATCCAAACGCAATGAATATCGCAGTTAATGCCTATAAAGCCGTTGAACTAATTGGACTTCCTGAAGGCAGAATACCTTTAGCAAATGCAGTAGTTTATGTCGCAAAAGCTCCGAAATCAAACAAAGCCTGCCTGGCGATTGATTCTGCTTTAGCAGACATTGAAAGCGGTCTAGATTTTGCCCCACCTATGCACTTAAGAGATGCACATTATTCTGATGCAAAAAAATACGGCTTCGGAGTCGGTTATAAATATTCTCACGACCATCCAAATGAATACCAACAATTCTTACCTGATGAGATTAAGAATAAAAAATATTTGGAAGAATAAGGATAATATTTATACTCCCTAACAAGATAATTTTCTTTCTCTTTTGAAGTTAATAAAATAATTTAAGTAAAAAAAGAGGAGGAATTATGGCAAGCATTTTTACAGCACCTGTTTATGAATTAAAAGAATTAAATAATATTTTTATAGAACTTACCGCACAAAATTGCAACCAAAGATGCAAAAACTGTTATCTTAATTTACCAAGTTCCACTAAAAAAATAAAAGATTTTATTTCTATTGATAAAATCAAAGAAATGTTTGAAGATATTAAACACGAAAACATACATTGCATTTATCTCACAGGAGCTGAACCAATGACACATCCTGATTTTAATGCAATCTTAAGATTATGTTTAAAAAAATATAATGTTTGCATTTGTACCAACGGAAGTTTCTTAAACGAGAAAAAAATTCGTTTTTTGCATAAAGTTGAAAACGAAGGTAATCATCAAATCTTTTTCAAACTTTCACTTACACATTTTAATGAAATCGAAAGCGACAAAGTTAAGTACAGGGGACATTTTAGGCAAATTATTTTTGCACTAAAAACTCTCGCAAGATATAATTTTAATTCCGTTTTAACCGTAGAAAATTATTATAAATTAAATCAAAATTTAATTATTGAAAATCTTTCTAAAATTTTTGAACAACACGAAATTTTTAATACGGAAATCCAGATTACAAATTCTCACCCAAATTTTGAAGAAGAGAACTTTTTAAAACCTTCAAAAAAAACTGACTGTATGCACGGCAGAACTCTATCCGCAACAGGAATTTACGCTTGTCCTTTTTTATCAAATGATTATCGAGGAAGAGTCGGTTCTAATTTTAAAAATTATGCAACAAATTTTAAAGCTGAAACAGATTTTTGTGCAACTTGTTCAAAAAATAATAATTTTATTTTCACAATTGGTTAATATTCATAAAAGTTGCTTATATACCCCTTATATAACCAGTTTTCCGAGTTTATAAGGCTGAAATATAGTTAACATTTGTAACATTATTCAGAATAACTAATACTTAAGAGTTACTTTTTAATCATCTTTATGGTATAAATAATAATGTAAAAATATATATCCGTAGACAAATGAATGGAGGCTTAGATGTCAGTAGGACAATTTGTATTTATGTTGCACAGCCACCTGCCTTATTACAGAAAAGCAGGGATGTGGCCATTCGGTGAAGAAAACCTTTACGAATGTATGGCAGAAACATACGTACCTCTATTGAATGCAATTTCAGAATTATATGATGAAGGTATTAAAGCTAAGTTAACAGTTGGTATTACTCCAATACTTGCCGAACAGTTAGCTGATGAGCATTTGCAACATGGATTCGTTGAATACATTGATTCAAGAATCAAATCTGTTTCAAAAGACTTGGAAAGATATCCAGATCCAAAAGTTGCACACTCTCAGCACTTAAAATATCTTGCAAAATATTATTTCGATTTGTGGAACAAATTGAGAGACGATTTCGTAAACAAATACGAAATGGATTTAATCAAATATTTCAAAAAATACCAAGATTTAGGTTGTATTGAAATCACTACTTCAGGTGCTACACACGGTTTTTCTCCATTGTTAGCAACTGATAGTAACTTGAATGCACAATTCAAAGTTGGTCAAGATACAACAACAAGATTGTTCGGTAAAAAAGCTTTGGGTGCTTGGCTTCCTGAATGCGCTTACCGTCAAGGTTATGAATATGTTGGTAAAGATGGTAAAAAACATTGGAGACCAGCTATTGAAGTAACACTTCAAAACAACGACATTCATTACTTCTTTACTGAATCTCACGTTATCGAGGGTGGTAACTCTATTGGTAACAGACGTGTAATCGGTATGTATGGTAACATTGAATACATTCCATTACCTGAAAGACCTGCAACAGGTTATGATACTTATGCAGCTTATTGGTTACCTGATGCACAAGTTGCTGTTATGGGACGTAACGACAGAGCAGGCTATCAAGTTTGGTCAGCTGCTGATGGATACCCTGGTGACGGTTGCTTCAGAGAATTCCACAAAAAAGATGACAAATCTGGTATGCACTACTGGAGAATAACTTCGCCTACAACTGATTTAGGTGACAAAATGCTTTATGATCCAGTTCTTGCAATGAATAAAATTAATGAAAACTCAGATCACTATACAACAATGATTTATCATTTGTTAAACGATTACAAAATGGCTAAAAATAAAGAAGGTCTTGTAATGGTTTCATTTGATACAGAGTTATTTGGTCACTGGTGGTTTGAAGGTGTTGAATTTATTAAACAAGTTGTTAAGAAATTCAATGACTACTTACCAGAAGTTGAAAGACTTACTGCTGGCGAATACGTAACAAAATATCCACCAAAAGAAGCTATCCAAATCCCTGAATCTTCTTGGGGACAAGGTGGTCACTTCTACGTTTGGATGAATCACTTAACAGAATGGATGTGGCCAATCATCCACTCTTGCGAAAAACGTATGAGTGCTATTACTGACACTTATGCAATTAAGCCAGAAGATGGTCTATTGCTAAGAGCTTTAAATCAGCTTGCAAGAGAAAACTTGCTACTTCAATCTTCAGACTGGCCATTCTTAATTACAACATGGCAAGCTAAAGATTATGCTACTGACAGATTCAATGAACACGTTGACAGATTTAGCTTAATCGCTGATATGATTGAAGCTGGTTCTATTGATGAAGGAAAACTTGCAGAAATCGAATCTATCGACAACTGCTTCCCTGAAATTGATTACAGAGTTTATCAATCAATTACAGAAGGTGTAATTCCTCAACAAGAAAAAAAATTAGCTCCACTTTATCAATAATCGATAAACAATACATAATAACCAAAAAGAGCCTGTTAAAACAGGCTCTTTTTGGTTGTAAAAACTAATTAATAATTTTTAGGTTTCTCAAAGAAATAACTTTTAGGATGAGCGCAAACAGGACAAATTTCAACAGCATCTTTTCCAGTATACGCAAAACCACAATTACCACATTCCCAGGTTATTGTTGAATCTTTTGAAAATACAACACCATCCTTGATATTAGCTAACAATTTTCTATATCTTTCTTCATGATCTTTTTCTATTTTTGCTACATTTTCAAACAAAAGCGCAATATCATCAAATCCTTCTTCACGAGCTTCTTTTGCAAAACTTGAATACATTTCTGTCCATTCATAATTTTCACCATTTGCAGCATCTTCTAAGTTAGTCATAGTATCTGCTACTTTTCCACCATGAAGTAGTTTAAACCAAATCTTGGCATGTTCTTTTTCATTATTAGCTGTCTCTTCAAAAAATCTACTTATTTGAACGTAACCGTCTTTTTTGGCTTGTGCTGCATAATAAGTATATTTATTTCTAGCTTGTGATTCGCCAGCAAAAGCCTCCATTAAATTCTTTTCTGTTTTACTGCCTTTTAATTCCATAATACAAAACTCCTTTCTTACAAACTAATTTTACCATATTTCTCTAATAAAAAAAGACGTGATTTTACATCACATCTTTTTTTATATTTAAAATCAAATCTTACACTGCGTAAACTGAAACTTGTTTTCTATCACGTCTGTGTGATTCAAATTTAACTTGACCGTCAATCAAAGCAAATAAAGTGTCATCAGAACCAATACCAACATTGTTTCCTGGGTGTACTTTAGTACCTCTTTGACGAACCAAGATATTACCAGCTTTTACAATTTCTCCACCGAACTTTTTAACGCCTAAACGCTTCGCTTCTGAATCGCGGCCGTTACGGGTGGAACCCATACCTTTCTTATGTGCCATTTTTATTCTCCTTTTTTTATACTTTTTGGTCGGTTGACATTGGCTTCTTTGCCATATTCAATTCAAATTTAATTGTCAACCTCTGCTGCTACTACATCCTGTTGGATGAGTGCGTTATTAAAACTAAGCTTCTGTAGTTTCTACTGCTTCTGCTTTTTTAGCTGCAGTTGTTCTGATTTTGTTAATCATAACTCTTGCAAAACCTTGTCTGTGACCATATTTTCTTCTGTAGCCTTTTTTAGGTCTTTGTTTGTAAACGATAATTTTCTTAGCACGGTCAGTTTTAATAACTGTACCTTCAACAGTTGCTTTTTCAACATATGGTTGACCAACTTTTGATTTTTTACCGTTAACGATCATAACAACTTTATCGAAAACTACTTTTGCATCAGCTTCTTCGCCTAATAATTCAACGTCAACATAACGTCCTTCTTCAACTTGGTATTGTTTACCACCAGTTTCGACTATTGCGTACATGTTTAATTCCTTTCTTTTTGAGGGATTGTAACTCCTTATTCCAGAAGTTTTAGACACAATCAACCTATCTAATACTATTTATACATCTAACATTTAAACACAACCATAAATGTACTGTCAAGCAACACACTTTACAAATGTTTAAAATTAAAGCTCTTTACATTCAACTATATTTATAGTGTAATAATATTACTGAGGAATGGTATTTATTACCCCCTCTAGTTCAAATAGAAAGCGAAATAAATAGCTATTGAATAGCCAGAATATACAACTAGCAAAATATGCAGGGTTCTGTTACGGAGTAAAAAGAGCCGTTGAGACTGCGAAAAGATTGAAGTCTGAAAACCCTGATAAAAATGTGTACGTCTTGGGTGAATTAATTCACAACACAGACGTTATTAGTGAGCTTGATGAATTAGGAATAAAAACCATTTACGAAATTCCAGAAAAAGGCGAAGGGATTTGTATTGTAAGAAGTCATGGAGAAGCTCCAAAAGTTTTTGAACAACTTAAAAATGCAGGTTTTGAAGTTGTTGATATGACTTGTCTTGATGTAAAAAAAGTTCAACAAAAAGCAATAGAGCTTGCTAAAAACGATTATTTTGTTGTTATTGTAGGCAAAGCTAATCACCCTGAGGTTATTGCAATAAAAGCTAACGCAGAACAATTTACAAATAAAATAATTGTTGCAACAACTATTGAAGAAATTTCTGTTTTAGAAGAAAAAATAAGAGAGCATCAAAAAGTTGGCGTAGTGGTTCAGACAACACAAATGCTTTCTACTTTAAATACAGTTGTTTCTTATCTTAACTCAATTTCAAGAGAAGTTTTGGTACACAATACAATTTGTCAGTCAACAGCAAAAAGACAAGCAGAAGCAAAAGAAATGGCTCAAACAAGCGACTTGATGGTTGTTGTTGGCTCAAAAAAAAGCGCAAACACAACACATTTAGCAGAAATTTTAAAAGACATTACAAATACGATTCATATAGAAAACGATACTGAACTTGGGGAATTTGAAGGTTTTATAAAAACTTCAGCAGAAATCGGAATTACAGCAGGAGCTTCTACTCCGCAAAATATAATAAATAAAGTTATAGAAAAAATTAAAAGCTAATAATAAAAAGAAAGGAAATTAGAAAAATGACACAATTATTAGACGAATTCGAACAACTTCTAGAAGAAAGCTTTGCTAAATCAAACAGCGTAGCTGATATCGTAGAAGGTACAGTAATCAAAAAAGAATCAGAAGGTTACTTAGTAAGCGTTAAAGGCGCTAAAATGGAAGCTTTCTTATCAAACAAAGAATTATCTAGCGACATCGAAGATTTAGAAATCGGTGAAGTTAGAGAATTCTACGTATTAAAAGAAGAAAACAACGAAGATTCAATGCTTCTTTCTCTTAAGAGAATCGCATTTGCTCAAGCATGGGCTCAACTTAATGATGCTAAAATCCAAGGTGATACAATCCTTGCTAAAGTTGTTTCAACTGTTAAAGGTGGTGTTCTTGTTGACGTTGCAGACCTTAAAGGTTTCATCCCATCTTCTCAATTAAGAACTGGTACTCCATTTGAAGGTCTTGTTGATACAAAAATCGAAGTTAAAGTTCTTGAAGCTGATCCTAAGAAAAACAAACTTATCCTTTCTCAAAGACAAGCTGTTGCTGAACAAAGAGATCAAGTTGTTGATAACGTTCTTTCTTCATTGGAAGAAGACCAAATCGTTTCAGGTAACGTTGTTAGAATTACTGACTTTGGTGCATTTGTTGACATCAACGGTATTGATGGTTTATTGCCAATCTCTGAAATTTCTTGGCAAAGAATTAAACACCCATCTGACGTATTAACATTGGGTGATACTATCGAAGTTAAAATTATTAAAATCGATAACGAACTAAAAAGAATTTCATTATCACTTAAGAGAATGGGCGAAAATCCTTGGCAACAAATCGAAGGCCAATTCGAAGAAGGTCAAGTTGTTAAAGGTATAGTAAACAAAGTTACTACTTTCGGTGCTTTCATTAACATTTTCCCAGGCGTTGAAGCTTTATTACCGGTAGCAGAAATGTCTGATGAAAACGTTAACCCATTCAACTTGTTCAAAGTTGGTGCTGAAGTTGATGTATTAATCAAAAAATTCACTCCAAAAGAACACAGAATCGCATTATCTATCAAAGATATTAATGCATAGGGGTAAATTAGGATAAATAATAAAGTTACCACATCCCTCCACACGGGGGAGGGTGCCCGAAGGGCAGGTGGGGACTAATAAGGAAAAGCAGATAATTCAAATTATCTGCTTTTTTTCATGCTAATATATATATAAGAATAAAGTAGCCGGATAATCGCGCTTTAAAATTAAAAAAAGTGAGGAAAGTCCGTGCATCCAAGGACAGATCGCCGGAGAAACTCCGGACAGCGTGAGCTGGTGGAAAGTGGCACAGAAAATATACCACCTCTTTTGGAGGAACGGGTGCAACGGTGAGGTAAAAGCTTACCAGCGACATTGGAAGGTGTCGGCTAGCTAAACCCCGATCGGATGCAAGATTGAATCAAGCGTTTGAGGTGTCCGCCGAGCTTGGAAAAATCGCTTGAGACTAGGAGTAATCCTAGTACCAGATAGATGATTATCTATTAGTTTTAATACTAAAAAACAAAACACGGCTTATGAGCTACTTTATTCTTTTTTTTATTACATTTTATTAATATCCCCCTTGGTTCTAGTCCAACAGCAAAACTTGCTGAGTATGAAATAGTTAAATTTTCTGAATCCAAACCAAATATAAAGGTTTTATTTTCGCCTTTTTCATTTTCTTTTTCTTCTGTCTTTATTTTTTGAGATAAGTTAAGGCTTTTTAGACTGGCAAGTTGACGGTTTATACACCCCTAAGTTATGCCATTCCATTCAGCTTGTTTCATTTTACCCTCTCCTAAATGCATACTAAAAAGTCGGGTTATAAACCCGACCTATTTACTTTACTTCTAATTATTGCGTTCTTTTAATTTAGTAACAATAAGAGCTAAAGCTCCTAATCCAAAAGCTCCAATCGCTCCAATTTTTATTGACCTTTTAAATCTTAAATTTTCTTCTGCTGCTTCTGCAAGATTTTTTAATTCAAAGTCGTTCAATTTGCTATATTTAAATGTTTTCTCCACATCATCAAAAACATTTGCTAGTTGTTTTTTTATATAATTACTATTTTCATTATATATTTCAATTATTTTTTTTAATTTTGCTGTAATTTCATCAGCTTTTCCATTATTAAATTTTTCAAAATCTTCG
>JAZNBJ010000034.1:0-18704 GCA_045586965.1 Candidatus Gastranaerophilaceae bacterium
CATAAAAAAGAGGTGAAGAAATTCACCTCTTTTAACTTATTTATACAACTTAGATGATTATTGAAGCATATCTTCTAAATCGCCAATAATACCTTCGTTGCTGCCACCACATTGACAATTGCATTCAAATTGTTCTAAAAGTTCGATAATTTTATCTAGTTTTTCAGAATAATCTGGACGAGCTGCTAATTTTTCAAGTAGTGATGCAATCTTAGCTAAATCATTAGAATAATCGATAGGTTTTTGTAAGTTATCAAGTTTCTTATCGATAGATGCTAACAAGTCTTCGATTTTAGCTGTGCTAGGTAAGTTGTCTTTTACAAAGTTTTCGAATGAATTGTAATAGTAATCACCTAAGCCTTTAAGCATATCTTTTAATTCTTCAACTGTGATACCAGAAGAACCTGTACCATCACCACCGCTTGTTATATCAAGTTCAGCGATAGCTTTTTTAATAGCATTCAATTCTTTCAATTGTTCGTTTAAGAAATACTTAATGTCTTTTTGACCTTCGATTAATGTAGTTAAATCGCCATCGAAGTTAGCTAAGTAGTTCATTAATTTATTCCATTTAGCTTCGTATGATTTGTTATAAGCTTCAACCATGCTGAATCCTAATGAAACTTCTGATAATAATTTATCTAAAGAAGCTTGGATTTTTTCTAATTGAGCTGATAAGTTTCCGATAAGAACTTCAAGTTGATCAGTACCAACTTCAACAGAGATGTCTTGATTTTCGATAGCGTTTTCAATTCTTGTTAAGTCTTGTTCAATTTGACCTAATACTTCTTTGAAAGCACCATTGTATCTGTTGTTTTCAATCATTTCAGATAGGATTTGTTTATTAATGTTATAGATTTGAGCAAGAGCTTCTTCTTGACTAATCAAGCCTTTTTCTACAAGTTCAACTAAGTTAGTAACTTGAGCTTGTAAGCTTTGATTTTGTGCAATATTGATATAACCTTGTTCAACTAATGTATTAAGTTGTGTATTAATTTTGTTCAATTCGCCGTGAAGCATTGCTTTAATATCGTCTAATGAACCGTTAATATTTTCAAGTTCAGTTTTAACGTCATTGATTAAGTCTTGAACTTGTTTGTTACCTTCTTCAACAGTGATTGTATTGTTTTTAATAGCTTTTTCGATGTTATTAAGTTCAGCAAGAGCTGCATTTAATTGACCTTGTATAGAAGCGTTTTGGCAATTGTTAACGATTAATTGAGTTAAAATTTGTTTGTTAATATCAAATAACATAGCAAAAGCTTTAGCTTCTTCAATATCACCTTTTTTGATTAAATCAGTTAAGTATGCAACTTGTGCGCTTAATGATTGGTTTTGAGCGATTTCGATATAGCCTTGTTCTACAAGTTCATTTAATAATGTATTAACTTTATTTAATTCACCAGAAATAGCTGCTTCGATGTCAGTTAATTGTCCGCTGATTTTGCCTAACAATTCGCTGATTTTGTTGAAGCCTTCTTGTGCATCCATGTTACCTTTTTGAACTTCTAAAAGGATATTAGCTAATTGACCTTGAATTTCACGTAATTGAGATAATTCTTCTGAATTATATTTGTTGTTTTCAATTAATTGATTCAAGATTTCATTACTGATGCCATAAAGTTCAATAAATGCTTTTGCTCTGTCTAATTGACCTAATTCAACTAATAATGTCAAGTTTTTAAGTTCTGCTGCAATTAAGTCGTTTTGTGTGTTGTTCAATTTGCCTTGATCAACTAATTTTTCAACGTGATCTTGGATAGTATTGATAGCTGCATAAATGCCATCTAATTTACCAAGAATACTTTCTAATAATTTTTGAATTTCTGTTGCAGCTTCTTCAAAAGAAATGCTATTGTTAGCAAGTAAAACTTCAATTTCTTCAATTCTTGCTTCAATTTGAGATAGTTTTTCTGTCATATCTAAGTCATTAGCATAAGTTAATTGTGCTAATTCGAATGCTTTTAATTGAAGTTTATAAAGTTCTTCACCTTGCGCTTTTATATCACCAAAACCATTGTTCATATCTGCACGTAAAGCAGCAATTTCTTCTAATAATTGTTGGATTAATTTAGCAGTTGCTTCATCACTAGCATTTGAGCTGTTCATCCATTGAGTTAACAACGCAATTAAAGCATCCATGTTGTTTTCAATAGTTACGTTTTGTTCAACGTTTGTATTAGTTTCAACTTTTACAATAGTTGTATCTCTTTGTGTATCAATAGGTATGATGTATGGATCACGACGGAATTCATCACAAGATTGTGTTGTAAACGCACCTGCTGCAATTGCAAGAGGAATTAAAGCTTTTTTACCAATGTTTTTTAAAGCTGCTGCATTCACACCTTGGAATGAAATGTTGTTCATACCTTGAAGATTAAGAGCTTTCATAGTAGCTTCTGGATTTGAAACAGTTGTTTCTGTTGTTGTTTGAGGTGCAGATTCACCATTTTTCATGTTGCGTCTGTTAAGCAACACAATTTCTTGTGCATTAATTTTCATAAAAAATATACTCCTTTTTGTAACATAATGTTTTTAAAGTCTGTTTAATTATGCTAAAAACTGTAAAAAAGTTTTTTGCTACTTATATATTGATTTGGATATACTAAGTGAAATAATTTTACCACAAAGCAATTATAGATAGTGTTTTCAGAATAAATTTATATTTACAAATCTTAACAAACCTATAAAGTTTGAAAAAAATATAAAATAATGAACAAATTTCTTCACACATTCGTTATTTTAATATATAATAAAAATTACTGGTTAAGGTATAAATGGAATGAAAGATATAATTGTTCAAAAGTTTGGGGGGACGTCTGTTGCAGACACCGACAAAATAAAGAACGTTGCTAAAGCAGTTATAAGAGAGAAAAATAAAGGCAACGATATCGTTGTAGTTGTTTCAGCTATGGGACATACTACAGATATTTTGACCAAACTTGCTCGTGAAATTTCTCCAAATCCATCTTCAAGAGAAATGGACATGCTTCTTTCTACTGGTGAAGGGGTTTCGATTGCATTGCTTGCAATGGCTTTACAAGCTCAAGGCTGTGATGCAGTGAGTATGAATGCAATGCAAGTCGGAATTATTACAGAGAAAGTTCATTCAAAAGCAAGAATTTTAGAAATTAAGACTGATAAAATATATAAACATCTTGAAGAAGGAAAAGTAGTTGTAATTGCTGGTTTTCAAGGTATTACAGAAGATTTTGAAATCACAACACTTGGGCGTGGTGGTTCTGATACTTCTGCTGTTGCTCTTGCAGGTGCTTTGAAAGCAAAAAGATGTGATATTTATACAGATGTGGAAGCAGTTTATTCTACTGATCCAAGAATGGTACCTTGTGCATCAAAAATTAAACAGATTTCTTATGATGAAATGATGGAGCTTGCAAACAATGGTGCAAATGTAATTCATCCACGTGCTGTTGAAGCTGCTACACAATATAAAGTGCCAGTTCGAGTAAGAAGCACTTTTAAACTTGAAGATTTAGGAACTTTAATATTAGGAGTTGAACAAATGGAACTACATAAACCAGTTACAGGTGTTGCTGTTGATACTGCAAGGCTTAGAGTTGTGGTATGTGATGTTAAAGATAACCCAGGTGTAGCTGCTACGTTATTTGACAGTTTGGCTAATGAAAACATTTCTGTGGATATGATTATTCAGTCATATGCAAGAAAAGCATTGAACACTAACGATATTGCATTTACGATTGATAAGACTGATGCAGATAAAACGAGAGAAGTTTTAAATAATATTAAGTCTGAATTAGGTTATAGTAATATTTACATTGATGATAAGATTGCAAAAATTTCTATTGTTGGTGCAGGCATGATTGGTAGACCAGGTATCGCAGCTAGGATGTTTAAAACTCTAGCAAATTTAGGTATAAATATAAAAATGATTTCTACAAGTGAAGTTAAAATAAGTTGTCTTATTGATCAGGATAATACTCAAGAAGCTTTAGAAGCGCTACATAGTGTTTTTGGGCTAGACAGCAATGAGATCGCTGATGTTAAAGGCGACTTGCCGAATGTATAATAAACAGGAGTTTAAAATGAAGAAAATATTATTATCTTTAATAGCATTAATGTTTGTTTCTCTTTCAGCTTTTGCTGATGAAAAACAAGAAGCTTTAGATTTCTTCAATAGCTATGTTAATGCAGCAAATACATACAGTCCGACTATTGCAGAAATGTATTCTCCAAGCGCAAAAATAATTAGGCAAGTTGTAAAGCCTGATGGTACAACTGCAAATGCTTATACTGATACTGCAACTTATATTAAACAAATGAAAATAGGTCAAGCTGGTGCAAAGCTAAGAAAATATAAAAATAATTATACAGATATAGTTGCAACTCCAGTTGATGGTGGATACAAAGTTTCTTCATTAAGGCAACCAAATAATGAAGATTATAAACTTAAAACTTATATGATTGTAAAAAAACAACCTAATGGCAAATGGTTGATTACTGAAGAAATGATGCAGACAAAAGTTCAAACTTTTTTAAGATACGCAGAAAAAAATTAAAATAAAAAGAGGCTAAAGTAAGCCTCTTTTTTATATATAGAATAATAGCTTTTTTTTGGGGTATAATATTTTTACAGATTGGAAGATATTAGAGGAATTAAATATGTTAAAAGGAAACGAAATTAGACAATTATATTTAGATTTTTTTGAAAAAAAATATCAACATACAATCGTAGAATCATCAAGTCTTGTGCCTGATAATCCTACTGTATTGCTTACAACTGCTGGCATGTTACAGTTTTTACCAATATTTTTAGGTATTCAAAAATCACCTTATGATCCTGCTCGTGCAGCATCTTGTCAAAAATGTGCTCGTGCAGGCGGAAAAGATTCAGATATCGAAAATGTAGGACGTACACCACGCCACCATACATTTTTTGAAATGTTAGGTAATTTCTCTTTTGGCGATTATTACAAAAAAGAAATTATTGCTTGGGCTTGGGAATTTGTAACAGAAGTTCTTAAATTAGATAAAGATAGACTATGGATTACAATTTTTGAAACTGATGACGAAGCTGGTGAAATTTGGCAATCAGTTGGTGTTCCTGCTGAAAGAATTAAAAGAAAAGGTAAAAAAGATAACTTCTGGGGCCCTCCTGGAGCTTCTGGGTCTTGTGGTCCTTGTTCAGAAATTCACTATGACTTAGGTGAAGAATATAAATGTGATCACCCAGAATGTGGTATCGACACATGTGAATGCGACAGATGGGTTGAAATCTGGAACTTGGTATTTACTGAATTATACCAAGACGAAGAAGGTAATCAATCACCGCTTGAAAAGAAAGACGTTGATACAGGTATGGGCTTGGAACGTATCACAATGGTATGCCAAGGTGTTGCGTCAACTTTTGAAACAGACCTTTTAAGACCAATTTTGGATAAAGTATCAGAAATGAGCGGTGTTCCTTATAAAAAATCTGAAAAAACAGATATTTCTCTAAGAATAATAACTGACCACGCAAGATGCGTAACATTCTTGATTTCAGATGGCGTAATCCCTGGCAACGAAGGTAGAAGCTATGTTTTAAGAATGATTCTTCGCCGTGCGCTTAGACACGGTAAAATCCTAGGAATGGAATTGCCTTTCTTGTATAAACTTGTAGATACTGTTGTTGAACACTATGGAAAAGCTTATCCTGAATTAGTTCAAAACAAAGCTAAAGTTATTGATACAATCAAAAAAGAAGAAGAAAGATTTAATAAAACTCTTGATAGAGGATATAAAATGCTTGATGAATTCATAGCTGAAAAGAAAGATATTGACGGCGAAAGTGCATTCAAGCTTTATGATACTTTCGGCTTCCCATTCGAGCTTACTCGTGAAATTGCAGAAGAAAACGGCTTGGCAGTAGATGAAGTGGGTTATAAAGTAGCTATGCAAGAGCAAAAAGAACGTGCTAAAGCTGCAACAGCTAAAATTTCTGTAACAGGCGATATTAAATATGCAAAAGTTGAAGAAGAGGTTGGCTCAACAGATTTTGTTGGCTACGAAGAATATGTTTGTGAAGCTAAAATTCTTGCTTTAATTGAAGGTGAAGGCTACATTGATGTTGTGTTAGATAGAACACCATTCTATGCAGAATGTGGTGGCCAAGTCGGTGATAGCGGATTTTTAGTTAATGAAAATTTAAAAGCAGAAGTTTTAACAACTTTCAAAGTAAACCAATTATTTGTTCATAGATGCCAAACTCTTAACGGCGAATTGACTGTTGGTGACTATGTTTTAGCTATTATTGATGCAGAAAGAAAAAATGAAATCAAAGTCCACCACACTTCAGCACACTTACTTCAAGCTGCATTAATTAATGTTGTTGGCGATGAAGTTAAACAAGCTGGTTCTCAAGTTGAAGAAAATCGTATGAGATTTGACTTTACCTTCTCAAGAGCGATGACACCAGCGGAAGTTGAAAAAACAGAAGCTCTTATGAACCAATGGATAAGTGAAAAACTACCTGTTCAAACTGATGTTATGAATATTGAAGAAGCTAAGCTAACTGGTGCAACAGCATTGTTTGGCGAAAAATATGATGACGTTGTTCGTGTTGTATCAATTGGTGGACAAAAGAAATGTAAATGTGGCGGCGGGGGTAAATGTAAGCATTCTCATGGTGAAGCTCCTGAAGTTATTTCAAGAGAATTTTGTGCAGGTACTCACGCAAAATCAACAGGTGATTTAAGACTTGTTAAAATAGTTTCAGAAGGCGCAATCGCAGCAGGCACAAGAAGAATTGAACTTGTTGTTTCAAAAGCTGCTATTGAATATTTGAATAACAAAGTTAAAGTTACAAACGAGCTAGAAGCAAGATTCAAAGTTCATACTGATGAAGTTCTTGAACGTGTAGAAAAGCTTGCGGAAGAAAATCGTGAATTGCAAAAAGAACTTGCAAGAGTAAAAGAAGAACAAGCGAGAGGCAAATTTGCAACATTTATTTCAAGAGCTCAAGATATCGAAGGTGGTAAATTATTCATTTCTAAAATCGAAAACTTTGACTCAGATGCAGTTAAAGCAGGTATTGAACTTCTTGGAAACAAACTTGGCGATAGCGTTATCGTACTTGCTAGTGAAAAAATGGTTGTAGCAAAAGTATCTGATAGTTTTGTACAAAAAGGTATTAACGCAGGCAAAATCGTTGGAGAAATTGCTCGTGCTACAGGTGCAAACGGCGGTGGTCGTCCAAACTTCGCTCAAGGCGGTGTGAAGGATGCAAGCTTGCTTGATGAAATCTTAGCAAAAATCGAAAACGATATAAAAGGATAGATAAAAAGGTCGGATTTTAAATCCGACCTTTTTACTAGCAAAAAAAATTTTTACGTGGTTTAATATAAATGTAAAAGGAGTAAAAAATGTTTGCAATAAATTCAATTTCACCAAATTTTCAAGCAAAACCAGTATCTTGTGAAAAATTAGCTCAACAAAAGGCTGATAGATTTTTTGAAGTAACAAAAGAAGCTGCACAAAAAGCAACAGAAAAAGTTAACGCTCAAAATTTAAAAGAAGCTGTTATATCAAAATTCTCTCAAACAGAAAACTCTGTTAATTGTGTCATAAAACAAGCTCCTAAAATATATGAAACAACTTCAAGAAAACTAGCTGAACAAAAAGGCGCAAGATTATTTCAGGAGGTTTAATTTAGTAGGTAATTAATATAAAAAACAGGCTCCGCAAAAACTACTGCCAGAGCCTGTTTTTATTTGTGGACGATTAATTTAACGTAGTTCGCCACACGGTTTGAATATTTCCGCCTGTGCAATCATAGATTGCTTCGTTCCTTCGCTTGCGCTACGTCACAACGGCGGTCTCGTAGTGTTTCGGACTTCCAAGGCATTGCACACTTGCAACGCCTTTCAGTCCTTCACACCGGCTTGCGCTTTCCTACTCGCCGCTGCAACCGAAAGCGATTGTTACGTGTTCTTTCGGATTAATAGCTGAGATTTTGAAGCCTTTAGCATCGACTAAGTATGCAACTTCGTCGCCTGTTGTTTGGAATAAGCCCATTGTACCAGACAATGCTGTTCTTGTAAGGTCGATTGGAGCTTTAACAGTATCTTTCACAACGTCATATACGCTTCTGCCTGCTGCTGGTAATTGACCTTGGAACACTTCACCCATTGCAATACCTGTACCTGTTGACACGTCTTCTACGGCGTTACCTAAAGACGTTAACATACCACCTGTTGTTCTACCTACAATACCTACGATTGAACCTGCCCAAGTAAATGGAGCTGTTACTAATCTTGATAAGATATTAGGTGTATTAGATTTATCAATTTGTGCTGTTAAAATTTGTCTTGGTAATTTTGCTTTACAACCGCAATTTTCAATATCTGTGAATGCAAGTTTTAAAGCACCTTTTTGACAGCCAGAAGGTCTTATTACTTCGACAACTTTACCGTGAACATTTGAACCGCAAGGGAACAATTGACCGTCAATAGTTACATCTTCTAATGTTTTTGCTGCAAATTTTTGTCCTACGTGAGAAGATTTTGCTGTAACTTGGTCTTTAAATTCTAACTGTAATGTAGGAATTTTAACTAATTCATCTTCTTGTACAAAAGCTTTTTTATCAACTGGACAAATTGGGCAATCGTTGTTTGCAGTTACTGGGTTTTTATCAATACCTGCGTTAACACGGATGTTTTGTAACATTGAAGCGATTTCTGCACGAGTTGCATCCTTAAATGGTGCAATCATTTTTGGATTAGGTGAATCGTTCAAAGCACCTTTTTCTAACGCAGTTGCAATAGGAATTTGTGCCCATTCTGGAACTGTATTACCGTCAGTGTATTGTGACAGAATTTGTTGAGCTTTGCATTTATCAACTTCAGGGCATTTTACACCTTTAGCTAAAGCACAAAGAGCTTCTGCTCTTGTCACATTATGGTTAGGCATAAATGTACCATTTGGATAGCCTTTTAATAAGTTTTGGTGTACAGCAACAGTAATTGCTGAACTTGCCCAATGGTTAGTTGGCACGTCTGAGAATAATTTTTCAGGTGCGTATGAATACATATTTTGGTCAAAACCTTTTACTAGCATTGTTGCAAATTCTGCTCTTGAAATGTTTTTAGAAGGTTTGAACATTCTGTCAGGATAACCTACAACAACATCATTTGTTGCAAGTTTATCAATAGGGCAAGAAGCCCAGTATCCGTTTGGAACGTCAGGGAACATTTGTAATTGAGAAGCTGCACCAGTGCTCATATTAGCAAATGGTGATAAGTCGAATGGTACTAAAGTTTTTTTAACAGCTTGAATTGAATTAGCTGTACTCATTTGAATAGGGCAACCTGCGCCATCCATTCTGTTTTCATCTCTAATGATAGGAATACCGTTATGGCTACCCATATCGTTTAGACAAGGAATGTTTGAAGCTGCACCGGTGATTTGACCATCTTGGGCAATAGTTGTACCCATTGTCTGTTCACTTAACATTCTTTTGTTTTCTCTACAAACACCAAAGCCTTCTGATGAATAAACAGAATCAGCATTTGTACCTACATAATTGTTGTATCCATAAATACCGTTTGGATACGCATAAACTTGTCTCATGTTTTCTCTGCTAAAACCACTTGTGTTTGGGCAAAGTGCACAAGATGGAACAGGATCCGGTTCACATTTTGGAGCCATATCACAGCAAGGTGCTGGTTTCGGATCGCACGGGCATGCTGCACCTGTTACAGTTGGTAAATCATTGCAACCACAATTCGATTGACTTACAATCGGACGCTGGTCACAAGGGCAAGCTGCCATTACCGTATTAAACGAACACGTTGCTATACCAACGGCAATCGCAGCTGCCACAGTAAGTTTTCTAATCGTCATTTTAACCTCCTTATAGGTAGGGGTAAATATTTCTAGATAGATTATTTACCCTAATCACCCCTAAATTATGAGGTTTTCAAAAGTTAAAAACATTGCCGAAATCGCCAGTCCAGTTGGGTGATAATTTCAGTGGAAAGTGGAAAATATTTAAACATTTCTTTGGAAAAATTTGGCAACGTCTTTGTGTTCAAAGAATTTAGAAACAGGACGTCCATGTGGGCATGTTTCAGGGTTTTCTGTTGTGCGCCAATTACGGATAATTTCTTCCATCTGATATTGATTTAAGTAAGTATTCGCTTTAACTGCAGCTTTGCAAGATGTTGTTATCAATATCTGTTCTTCAATATTATCCAAATCTCCGTGCATATTTTCCAAAATATCAGCCAAAATCTCTTTTGGTGAAACTTTTGAAAGCAGTTGAGGAACTTTTCTGAAAATTATTTCGTCTTTTCCATCTTTGTTTGTTAAAAAATCTATTTCGTAGCCAAATTGCAAAAGCTTTTCTCTGTTTGTTTCTAAAAGCTCCTTATCAGTTGGTGAAACAGGAATGACGTCAGAAATAAACAGAAGCTGGCAATCTATATTTTTAGATTTTTTCAATTTTTCGTAAATATATCTTTCGTCTGCAATGTGCTGATCAACTATTTCTAAACCATTTTCTTTTTCAATCAAGATATATGTTTTTTTATACTGCCCGATAATGACATCTTCTTGTTTGAATTCTCTTGTTTCAATAAGCTTGGCTTGGACAGGAACTGAAAAGTTTTCTTTTACAGGAGCTTGTTTTTCTATTTGTTTAGGAAAACTTAAAACTTGAGATTCAACTTTTTCAGGACGCTTGAAAATACTAGAGATTGAATCTTGTTCCCCAACAAAAGTTTCATCAATAAATGGCTCGATTGCTTCAGGCTGTTTTTCTTCAACAGTTTGAATGATTTCTTGCGGAGTTTCAATTTTTTGAGAAACTTTTAAAGCTGAGCTAACAGAAGTGTAGATAAAATTAAATATCTGGTTAGGATTTTTGTATCTAACTTCTTTTTTTGTCGGGTGTACGTTCACGTCTACATCACAAGGCGGAATTTGCAAGTTTAAGATAATAAACGGGTACCTTGTGTTTCCGATTAAGTTTCTATAAACTGTATCAATTGATTTTTGAAAAGCAGGACATTTTACAAGACGTGAATTTACATACATGTAATAATCTTTTTTGCTTGATCTTGTATAATCAGGCGAAGAAACAAAGCCTGAAATTCTTAGGCCTGACAATTTATCTTCATTAAAAACTGGTTTAAGATTAGAAACAACTTCGTCAGAAAAGATTTCTCTAACAGTTTGTATTTGTTCATTTTGTGCAGTTGTTTTAAATGTTGTTTTGCCGTTGAATTTTAGCTCAAATGAGATTTCTGGATGTACTAAAGCTATTGATTGCAAAAATTCATTAACGTAAGCAAATTCTGTTTTAGGTGATTTTAAGAACTTTAATCTAGCAGGAAGATTATAGAATAAATCTCTAATTTCCATGATTGTTCCAACTGCGCAACCTGTTTGAGTTTGCTTAACTTCAGAATTCTGGCATTCAACTTTTGTACCGAAATCAAAATCTTTTGTTCTTGTAATACAAGTAAGCTTTGAGATTGAAATAATACTCGCTAAAGCTTCGCCACGGAATCCCATCGTTTTAACGTCATATAAATCTTCTCCGCTTTGGATTTTGCTTGTAGCGTGTTTTGTAAACGCAAGAACAATATCTTCGGGATGAATCCCTGAGCCATTATCTGCAACACGCAGGTCTCGACATTCATTAGAAACTTCGACAGATATTCTTGTTGCACCAGCGTCAATTGAGTTTTCAACAAGCTCTTTTATTACTGAAAACGGGCGTTCAATTACTTCGCCTGCTGCAATTTGATTTATAACATTTTTAGATAGTTGAACTATTCTCCCCATACTTATAATTATACTACAAATTTTTTTGATGTATAATAAATTTGGTTAACAAATAAAATTAACCCTCACCAGGATTTTTACGCTTCAGCACTGCTCAAGCTAAAATTCTATCCTCTCCCTAGGAGAGGGGAAGGGGTTAGGAGTATAAATGGCAAAAAAGAAAAAAAATATCAAAGTTGCTTTCCCGCATATGGGAACAATTTCAGTAGCTTGGTCTGCAGGGCTTAGAAAGATTGGTGTTGAACCATATGTTCCACCTTATACAAGCAAAAAAACGCTTTCTTATGGTACAAAAAATTCGCCAGAAGCGATTTGTTTGCCATATAAGCTTATTTTAGGAAACTTTATCGAAGCAATTGAAGGCGGAGCTGATTATGTTGCTATGATTACTTCTCCGGGTATTTGTCGTTTAGGTGAATACGGAAAAAATATCTATGACACATTAAAAGATTTAGGTTATAAAGCAAATTATATTGAACTTTCACTTTATGATGGGATTAAAGGTTTATATAATTTTTTAAGGGACATTTCAGGCAAAAATGACCCAATCCTTATTATGCGAGCAATTAATATCACCATTAGAAAAATTTTTGCGATTGATGATTTAGATAGAGCTTTAGCATATTATAGAGCTAGAGAAATAAAATTTGGTGATGCTGAAAAAAATTATAAAAAAGCTTTGAAAATTATTGACAAAGTTGAATCAACAAAAGATTTAAAAAAGGCTTATGAACAAGCTTTGAAAGAGATTGAAAAAACTGAAATTGATGAAAACAGGGAAGTCTTGCACGTCGATATTACAGGTGAAATCTATCTTGTAAATGACGATTTTTCTAACCAAAATATTGAGCGTGAGCTTGGAAGAATGGGTGTTGAAACTAGAAGAAGCCTTACTGTTGGAAGCTTTTTGAAAGATGCAATTATTCCAAAAGCTTTTCAGAACAAAGAAACTCACCTTCAAAGAGCAGAAAGAATGGCTAAGCCTTATTTGATGAGAGACATTGGTGGGGACGCTTTGGAATGTATTTCTGACGTTGTTTTTGCGGATAAGAAAGGTAAAGATGGTATAATTCATATTTCGCCATTTACTTGTATGCCAGAAATTATGTCACAAAATATTTTCCCTACAATGAGAACAGAACATGATATTCCAATTTTGGCACTAATT
Organism: Candidatus Gastranaerophilaceae bacterium; assembly: GCA_045586965.1. GTDB lineage: Bacteria > Cyanobacteriota > Vampirovibrionia > Gastranaerophilales > Gastranaerophilaceae > CAG-196. Next base: position 12,977 of record JAZNBJ010000034.1, read on the forward strand.
ATGGATGAACAAACTGGTAAAGCTGGTTATATCACCAGACTTGAAGCGTTTGTTGATTTGATGCGCCGTAAGAAACGTGCAAAAGAAGGAAAGAATAAGACGAGGATTTAAAAGGTAAAATCAATATGATAAAATTAAACTGCCGAAATACTGATTCTATGCTAGTTGGAATCGAAAATGGATTAAACTTGCAAGAAGAATTTGAAAACTATAGAGAACAGATAAAAAATATTATTACTAGTCTTAATCAAAGAAAAGATAAACCTGGTCAGTGGTTGCAATGGATGAATTTGGGCTATCATGAACAAACTGTCTGGTACGTAAAAGAGTTTGCTTCTATGGTTCAAGGTAGATTTGATAATATTTTAGTTCTTGGTATTGGTGGATCAGCTTTGGGTGGTATGGCTGTTACAGAAGCTCTTCTTAAACCTTATTGGAATTTATTAACATCCGAACAAAGAAAAAATTATCCGAGAATTTTCTTTTTAGATAATATTGATCCAGATTCAATGAATGGGATTTTAGAAGTTTTGGATTTGAAAAAAACTTTGGTAAATGTAATTACAAAATCTGGTGATACAGCTGAGACAATGGCTCAGTTTATGGTTTTAAAAGATTTGTTGCAAAAAGAATTAGGTGATGATTATAGAAAAAATATCGTAGCTACGACTGACAAATCTTTGGGTATTTTAAAACAGATTGCTGACCAAGAGGGCTATAAGACTTTCATTATTCCTGATGATGTTGGTGGAAGATTTTCTGTGTTTTCTGCGGTTGGTCTTGTTCCTTTTGCACTTGTTGGCCTTGATATTGACCAAATCATAAATGGTATAAAAGATATGGATTTGGCATTAAAAAATACTGATATTAATCAAAATATTGCTGCGCAAAGTGCTTTGGTTCAATATTTAATGGATGCAAAGTTAGGTAAAAAACTTTCTGTTTTAATGCCATATTCTAGCAGATTAAGATATATTCCAGATTGGTATATTCAGCTTTGGGCTGAATCTTTGGGAAAAGAATATAATAACGATGGAGAAAAAGTTAATATTGGCCCAACTCCGCTAAAGGCTATTGGTGCGACAGATCAGCATTCGCAGGTTCAATTATATAATGAAGGCCCTAATGATAAAATAATTACTTTTATAAGAGTGAAAAATTTTGATACTGAATTAGAAATACCAAAGATATTTGAATATACAGGAATTGGTTATCTTGGTGGAAAATTAATTAATGATTTGATTAATGCTGAAGCAGATTCTACAAGAGTTTCGCTTTCAGATTATTGTCGTCCAACAATGACAATTACAATGGAAAGAATTGACGAATACAACATTGCTCAACTTTTATACATGTTTGAAGTTCAAACTGCAATCGCTGGCGAGTTGTATAATATTAATGCTTTTAATCAACCCGGTGTCGAACAAGCAAAAAATTATACTTATGCATTGATGGGCAGAGCAGGCTACGAAGAGTCTGCAAAAACATTGCAATCAAAAATTGCTGCAGTTTAGTTTACATAAAGCTATTATGAACTTTTTCCCAACCAACAGTAGTTGTTCTACCGTGTCCTGGGTAAATAGTAGTTTCTTCAGGTAGCGTAAAAATACGTTCTTCAATGCTATCAATAATTTGGTTATAATCACCACCAGGTAAATCGCAACGCCCAACGGATTCTCTAAATATTGTGTCGCCTGAAAACAGGTTCCCTTCAACGTAAAAACAAACACCTCCTTGTGTGTGTCCAGGGGTATGTATAACTTTTATTTCTAGTTCCCCCAAATTTATAACGTCACCATCTTTTATAAATTCATCAATTCTTGGAGTTTTCATTGAAGGCATACCAATCATTGGAAGATAAGTGTTTAATTCTTTTATCCATTCCATATCAGCAGAATGCATCAAAACTTTTACGTCTTCATCTGTATCATTCAAACCCGTTATATGGTCAAAATGACCGTGGGTAAGCAAAACATACTTGAGATTTGCTCCCAAATCTTCCAATGCTGTTAAAATTTCATCATCAAAGCAACTGCAATCAATCAAAGCTGCTTCTTTTGAATTTTCATCAACAATTAAATAATTATTGTTATCAATAGGTGGTTTAACAAAAGTTTTAATAATCATAATATATTAATTTTATTGTAAACAATTCTTAACATCAAGTGCAAAAAAGGCAATTTTTTTGAAAAAATTTACTTTATATATACAAGGTTAGAATTATGGGTTAGGTTCACGTATGATTAATAACATTCAGCATGTTGATACGCGCATGCAACAAATGAATGTCGCAAAGCCGACGACGTCACATTTTAGCGTTCAAACGCCACCAATATTGTCTTTTAAAACTCCTTTTTTGAAAGAAAAGGCATTACTACGAACTAAAAAATTTTCACGCAGAGATAATATAATTATTGTTGGTGAAATAGATGAAAATTATGTTGATATAATTGAAGAAATCTTGCCAAATGATCCTGAATTGGATAGAAATTATACTTTCTTTCAACCAAAACCAAAGACGAAAAAAACGAAGATTTTGAAAGATTGTTATGTTATAGATTATATACAATCTCCCAAACAACGTTGTGGTATGGGTGCAGAAGCTCTAAAAGGGTTAGCAGAAAAAGCTATGTTTGATAAACGAGCCGAAGGGAGGATTGTGACTTTTTCCAGTCCTGTCTGTAAAGAGTCTTCTCCAGCCTTGTTTTTCTATAAGCTTGGATTCAGGTTTGTAGAGGCGGGAGCAAATGAATACATGGAGGAATGTCTTATCAAAAAAGTTCCAGATATTCCGCCACAAGAAGGAATGATGTATTTACCTAAACATAATTTACAAAAACTTCTTAGATATGGAGATGTCTTTTAACAATGACTCAAATACAAAATGTAAATCTAAATCAGCAATATAACATTACAACAGAACCTTCAAGGCGAATTATAGTAGAAGGCCCTCAGACTTTGCCACGTGCTCATGTCTTTACTGATGCTGATGCAAATAAAAGGTTCGAAATAATAAACCAAGAATTAGGTATAAAAAATAAAAAAGAAAAGAATAAAGCTGCAGGAAATTTTATAAAAGTTTTTGGCGGAATTGTTCTTGCAATTTTGGCAGCTTTAGGTCTTAAGAAAATCTTAAAATAATCTTAATAAGTATTTTAATTTTTATGCTAAAATTATTCTATAAAAAGATTGTTTTAGGAGAGGATCTTATGTGCGGAATTGTTGGATATATTGGGAGTAAATCAGCGGTTGATATTCTTTTAGACGGTTTAACAAACTTGGAATATCGTGGTTATGACTCTGCAGGTGTTGCCGTTAATGTTAATGGCGAGGTCGAGTTGTACAAAGCTGAAGGGAAATTGCAAAACCTTAAAGATGTTGTGTCTTTAAACAAAACTCATATTGATAAATCAACAATCGGTATAGGTCATATCCGTTGGGCAACTCACGGAGCACCAACAACTGCAAACGCTCACCCACATTCTTGCAACTGCGGTAAAGTTGCAGTTGTGCATAATGGTATTATTGAAAACTATAAAGAATTGAGAGAAAAACTTGAAAAACAAGGTTGCACATTCCGTTCACAAACTGATACAGAAACAGTTGCGCACTTGGTAGCTTCAAAATTTGCTCAAACAAAAGATTTAACAGAAGCGGTAAGACTTGCAACAAAAGAAATTGAAGGAGCTTACGCTCTTTGCGTAATCCATCAAGATATTAAAGATACAATAGTTGCAACAAGAAGAAACGCACCACTTTTAGTTGGTATCGGCGAAGGCGAATACTATATTGCATCCGATGTTCCTGCAATTATTCAATATACAAAAAAAGCAATGTATCTTGATGATAATCAAATCGTTACATTGACTCCGAATTCAATGAAATATATTGACGAAAACAATAATGCTTTAACTCCAAAAGTAGAAATTCTACCTTGGGAGCCAGTTGCATTAAGCAAAATGGGTTACAAACACTTTATGCTTAAAGAAATTCACGAACAGCCTGATGTTGTTAGAAACGTGCTTTCAGGTAAACTTAGAGCTGTTGACAGCCCAATTGTTTTAGATGAAGTTACTCTAAGCAAAGAAGATTTAAAAAATTTAAACAGAATCCAAATAGTAGCTTGCGGTACATCACTTCACGCAGCTATGATTGGTAAATATTTAATCGAAGATTTATGCGGAATCCCTGTAGATGTTGAGCCTGCAAGCGAATTTATTTATAGAAGGACAATTACAGATTCAAAGACTCTTGTAATTGGTGTTTCTCAATCAGGCGAAACTGCTGATACAATCACTGCTGTAAGACAAGCTAAAAAATTAGGCTCTCATATTTTAATCGTTACAAACAGACCAGATTCTACTATGGCTCGTGAAGCAAATAGTTTAGTACCTGTGAATGCAGGTATTGAAGTCTCAGTTGCAGCAACAAAATCTTACATGGCGCAAGTAATTTCATTCTATCTTCTTGCAATTTATATGGCAGAAGTTAAGGGGGTAAACAATTTAGAAAACTTGAAACATGAGCTCGTCGTATTACCTCAAAAGATTGAAAAAGTTCTTGCTCATAAAGAAGAAATCCAAACTTGCGCTAAAAAGTTTTCTTCAGCAAAAGATTTTATCTTTATTGCTCGTGGTATAAACTTTGCAACAGCTTTAGAAGGTGCTTTAAAACTAAAAGAAATCAGCTACATTAACGCAACAGGCTATACTGCAGGCGAATTGAAACACGGCCCGATTGCAATGTTAGATGAGTCCATGCCTGTACTTTCAATCTTGATGAAAGGCGGAGTTTACGAAAAAATACTTTCTAACTCAGAAGAAGCAAAAGCTCGTAATGCAAGAATGATAGCTTTGACAAACTCTGATGACGCAAAATTAAATGACCTGTTCGAATGCGTAATGAAAGTTCCTGAAATTGATGAAATGCTTTCACCTGCATTAGCGATTGTTCCATTACAATTACTTGCTTATTATATTGCAGAATTCTTAGGCAAAGACGTTGACCAACCAAGAAATTTAGCTAAATCTGTTACGGTTGAGTAGGGTAATAAAATGAAAATTAAACCTATAAAATTTCAGTTATCAAAAGAAACTATTAAACATATTGAAAATAGTACAAGGTGTTCAATCAATGAGTTGAGGACTTTTTCGTTTGATGATACCAAAACCCTTATGGAAAAACGAGGTACAATTAAGAAGCCTAATAAAATTAAACAATGGTTTGCTGATAAATATAAAACAATTGGAGAAAAATTAGGATTATTAGAAAAACAATGTAGCTTTTATACGCATATAAATTAAAAGTATTGCAGGCTATAGCCTACCATACTTTAATCTCCTACTTTATTTTCAAATTCTTTAATTCTTCTTTGCTTTGTTCGATTGGGTTTTTAGTTCTTTCTTCCTGCATTTTATATGCTAAAGCTTGAATGATATGGAATTGTTCTGTATAAATAGGCTCACGACCAAATTTTGGCGCTAATTTATCTAAATTATTAAAAGCTTTTCTATTATTAAACCTATTTTGGGGTGCAGTTTCTTCAGCTTGTTTTACAACTTCAGCAACTTTTTTATCAAATAAAGCTCCGTCAATTTCTTCAGGAGCAAACATTGCAGTTAATTCGGCAATATATTTATCAAATCGTTCCAACTCATTAAAAGTATGAGAACCATTTTTTTTAAAGACTTTTAAATTAGGATCTTTTAGAAAGATTATACCCTTATCA
>JAZNBJ010000035.1:0-4385 GCA_045586965.1 Candidatus Gastranaerophilaceae bacterium
CCGTCAATTTCTTCAGGAGCAAACATTGCAGTTAATTCGGCAATATATTTATCAAATCGTTCCAACTCATTAAAAGTATGAGAACCATTTTTTTTAAAGACTTTTAAATTAGGATCTTTTAGAAAGATTATACCCTTATCATTAACTGTTCCGTATTCTTTTTCTGTACCAAGCGACCAGAAATTAGTTCCAGGGACAGTTGAATTAAGCTCGGTATTCTCAAAACAAATATCTCTAGTAAGTAGCTGACCATTGATCAATATTTTTGTTTTTGAATGTGTTTTTGACATAAAGTCATCTAGTTTAGACAAAATCCCTTCTATCATTGTTTTAACTTCAGTATATGTTTCGGCAGTAATTCTCTTTTCGATTTTACCAAAAAATGACTCTGGTCTATTAAGAGCGTTATACCTTACTTCATTTAAATATCTGACAACTGATTTATCAATAGTTCCTTTAAAATTAGCTTTATTTTGATTGCCATTGATTGGTAAAATCTTCATAATACACACTCCTTAATATCTTTATACTATAATAATAGAAAGAAAATGTATATGCAAGTTGAATCAATTTTAGTCGAAATACCAAATAACAATAATCCAAGTACGGAATATATTGAAAACGAGTTAACAAAACTCAATATCAATCCGCTTCGTTGGGCTGTTGTTCATGTTAGTGATAAAATATATACGGTAAGTGTAGCAAATTTGAAGGAATGAAAAATGGAAATGACACGAATACAACCAGATATTAAAGATATCAATTTAGCTGAACAAGGCAGAAACAATATTGAATGGGCTATGAAAGACATGCCTGTTTTAAGAAAAATCAGAGAAAGATTTTTAAGAGAAAAACCGTTTGCAGGACTTAAACTTTCTGCTTGCGTTCACGTTACAAAAGAAACTGCAGCTCTTTGCACAGTTATGAAAGACGGTGGTGCTGATGCAATCCTTATTGCTTCAAATCCATTATCTACTCAAGATGATGTTGCTGCAGCGCTTGTTAAATACTGGGATATTCCAGTTTTAGGCTATGCTGGTGAATCAGTAGAAACATACAAAGAACACGCAAGATTAGCACTTGATCACAATCCTGACATTATTATTGATGACGGTTGTGATTTGGTTGCAACTTTACACGCTGAAAGACCGGAAATGGCATCAAAAGTTATCGGTTCAACTGAAGAAACTACAACAGGTATAATTAGACTTAAAGCTCTTGAAGCTCAAGGTGAATTAAAATTCCCAGCTTTGGGTGTTAATACAAGCTTAACAAAACACCTTTACGACAACCGTTATGGCACAGGCCAATCTGCAATGGACGGCATTATGCGCGCAGCAAACATTCTAATTGCTGGCAAAACTGTTGTAATTTCAGGCTATGGCTGGTGTGGTAGAGGTTGTGCAATGCGTGCAAAAGCCCTTGGTGCAAATGTTATTGTATGTGAAGTTGATCCACTTAAAGCTCTTGAAGCAGCTATGGAAGGATATAGAGTTATGCCAATCGCTGAAGCTGCTAAAGAAGGTGATATCTTCTTGACAGTAACAGGCGACAAGCACGTTGTTGACATTCAACATATTATGGAAATGAAAGATGGCGCATTCTTATGTAACGCAGGTCACTTTGATCATGAAGTTAACGTTCCAGATTTAAAACCAATGGCTACTGAAATTAAGAGAATTCGTCCATTCTTAGATGAATATAAATTACCTAATGGTAAATCAGTATATGTTCTTTGTGAAGGTAGGCTAGTAAACCTCGTGGCAGCAGAGGGACACCCTGCTTCAGTTATGGACATGAGCTTTGCTAACCAAGCTCTTGGTATTGAATTTATTGTTAAAAACAAAGGTAATTTAGAAAATAAATTATATACACTTCCTGAAAGTGTAGATATCGATATTGCGAAGCTTAAATTGGATTCAATGGGTATTCAAATTGATACTCTGACAGCAGAGCAAGAAGAATACTTAAATAGCTGGAAGTTATAATGCAAAAAAAAAGAGGTCATCACCTCTTTTTCTTTATAAAAAATGTCTTGTCAAAGTGGCAAGACATTTTTTTGTATATTTATTTTATTTGCTAGCAGAATCTAACATTTGTTTGATACCATCAACAGAACTTAGGATACCTGTTGCTTCATACGGCATATAAACAACCTTGTTGTTTTGACCAGCTGTGATTGACTGCATAGTTTCTAAATACTTCATGGCAATCAAATATTTATCAGGTTGACCTTTATCTGCAAGAGCACTAATGATTCTAGAAATAGCTTCTTTTTCACCATCAGCTTCAAGTATTCTAGCTTGAGCAATACCTTCTGCTTTAAGAATATTAGCTTGTTTTTCACCTTCTGCTCTATTAATAGCTGCTTCTTTTTCACCCTCTGCTTTTAAAACTGCAGATTTTTTCAAACCTTCAGCTTCTAAGATTGCAGCACGTCTGTCACGTTCAGCTTTCATTTGTTTTTCCATTGCAGACTGAATATCAGATGGAGGAATAATATCTTGTAATTCTACACGGTTAACTTTTACGCCCCATTTGTTAGTTGCGTCGTCTAGAATAGCTCTTAATTCTTGGTTAATTTTGTCACGAGAAACAAGTGATTCATCTAAATCAAGCTGACCAACAAGGTTACGTAGGTTAGTTTGGGTAAGTTTTTCAATTGCTTCTGGTAAGTTTTGAATTTCATAAACAGCAGATTTAGGATCAACGATTTGGAAATATAATAATGCGTTGATGCTGATTGAAGCATTGTCTTTTGTAATAACGTTTTGACGTGGGAAGTCATAAACAGCTTCTCTCAAGTCGATTTTAGTTCTTTTTTGAATAATAGAATAAGTAGAACCATCAAATCCTCTTTGGGTTGTTTTCCAATCGATAGCACGAGGTGCTTCGATTATTGGAATAATAAAGTTGAACCCAGATTCTAGAACTCTATCAAATTTACCGAGTCTTTCTACGATAACGACTTCTGCTTGTTGTACGATGATAACACCTTTTACAACAAATACAATCGCAAATACGATTAAAAATAATACGAATGTAAACATTTAAAACTCCTCTCCTTTTTATATAATTTTACTTTGTCACATACATTATTATAGATTCATTTCTTACAATTTTTACTTCGCTACCTGTCGGAATAAATTCGCCATTTTCACTTCTAGCTTCCCAGCGTTCGCCATAAATACTAATTACCCCAGAAGATGCTGACAAATCTTCTTCTACTTTGGCAGTTTGCCCAATATACTTGCTATTTAAGCCAGTTTCTTTTGCTTGGTTAAAACGTTTCATAATAACAGGTCTTAAGAAAATAAAAGAAACGAATGACAGCACAAAAAAGACTATGGCTAATGTGTAAGGCTCTTTAATAAATAAAGAAATGCCTGCCGTAATAAAGGCTGCCAGTGCGAAGTTTAAGAAGAACATACTTGGTGTAAACATTTCTAAGATTACAAAACCAACGCCACATATAGCTAAAATTTGCCAAATTTCCATAATATACACTCTCCCCATTTTCTAAAAAGGCCGATAATTCTTATTATCGGCCAAGAAACTCTAATTATTCACCTATTAAAGCATTGATATCAGCACACATCTCATCAGGATCAAACCCGTGAACTCTAGCGCCAGCTTCAAGGTTCTCAAATCTAGCAGCTGCACAACCTAAACAGCCCATGCCATATTTTTGGAAAACAGCAACTGCTTCAGGGTGCTGTTGAACGATATCTAGAATACCCATATCTTTTGTAACTTTAGCCATATCTCATAACTCCTTATCTTGACTTAACTATAAAAATCATTAATTGAACATTGTAATTATACCATACAAAAAAGAGGATTTAAACATGAACTTTTTAAAAAAATTCTTCAATCATGACAGTACCATAATTGGCTTGAGTGGATTAAGGAAAAGAAGGGAGTATGTGAAGATAACTGTTCCAGAAAGCTACAAAAAGACTTTTATTATAAATACAGATAAAAATTATTTCTTGTTTTAAAAAAAAGCCCTCAGATGAGGGCATGGAATTAAGAATAGCTGGAAGTATGAAAAAGATTTAATGATATTATTTAATCTAAAATTTTTTCATATTACTATTAGCAAAGTTGCTAGTTTCATCTACACACCTGGCTATTCTTTTTTCTTTTTTTTGCTATTCCAAAGTGTGCTTAAATATTTTTTAGTTTTTTTAAAGAAAAGTCTTGCAAATTTTTTTTCAGCGTATTATATTGATTAAGTAGCCGAAAGACTTGGTTATGAATGACAATTAAATATGGGAGCGTAGCTCAGTTGGTTAGAGCGCATGCCTGTCACGCATGAGGTCGCGAGTTCGAGCCTCGTCGTTCCCGCCATTAAAAGAAGCCACCTAGTGTGGCTTTTTTTA
>JAZNBJ010000036.1:0-4597 GCA_045586965.1 Candidatus Gastranaerophilaceae bacterium
CTTCTTGCTATAGAACATATCCGTAATCTATACTAATTGTATCCTATGTATTTACTTAGTTCCACATTTTTACAATTTAATAACACTTTTTTCAAAAATTGTTACAAAAATTTACATAAACATAAGAAACAAAAGCATTCTGACGTTTTTCATTTCTACAAATACTTGACACATGTATACTTTATAGAGAAAATTAATAATAGGAATTGGGAGGATTTATGACTAAACAAACTTTCTTACACGACAGACACGTCGAGCTTGGTGCTAAAATGGTTGATTTCGCAGGATGGCATATGCCAGTTCAATATTCATCAATCATAGATGAGCATAAAACTGTAAGAGAAGCTGTTGGTCTATTTGATGTCTCTCACATGGGAGAAGTCATTGTCAGAGGTAAAGATGCTCTTAAATTTCTAAACAGCATTGTTCCGCAAAACATTAGTAAGCTCACAGACGGCAAAGCTGTTTATTGTCAGTTACCTAACAAGCAAGGTGGATTAATTGACGATTTAATAATATATAAATTAGAAGATGAAAAATATTTAATCATTGCAAACGCATCAAGAGTAGATGAAGACATTAACTGGATGGTTAGAAATATTAACGATTTAGATGTTGAAATAATTGATGAATCATATAATTATTCTCTAATTGCAGTTCAAGGACCAAAAGCTTGTGATTTAATCAAAGATTTAGGTGCAAGTGAATTACCACCATTTTTCTCTATCAAGAAAGACCAAGTTTGTGGAATTGAAGCTTGGATTTCTAGAACTGGTTATACTGGTGAAGATGGAGCAGAAGTTTTAATTAAGAATAAATACGCAGTGACAGTTTGGAATACACTTTTAGAAAAAGGCCAAAAATACGGCGTTAAACCAATTGGACTAGGCGCAAGAGATACGCTGAGATTAGAAGCTGCACTGCATTTATATGGTAATGATTTAGATGAGACAACAACACCTATTGAAGCTGGTTTATCGTGGTCAATCCCAAAAGACAAAGAAGAAGATTATAACGGCAAGACTGTTATAATGAATCAAGTTAAAAATGGTGTTACTCGCAAACTTGTCGGACTTAAAATGGTCGATAAGGGCATTGCAAGACATGGTTACAATGTATTTTATAACAACGAAAAAATTGGGGTTGTAACAAGTGGCGGAGTTTCTCCAATGAGAGGGGACAACATTGCGCTTGCATACGTTAAAAACCTTGAAGATTTAACTATAGGTTCTAATATTCAAGTAGAAATTAGAGAAAAATTATACAATGCTGAAATTGTAAAAAAACCATTTGTGACAAAGAATAATAAAAAATAAAATATAGGAGAATATGAAAATGAAAGACAGTATGTTATGCACAAAAACACACGAATACGTTCTTGAAGCTGGTAGTACATACGAAGTTGGTATCACTGATTATGCTATCGAACAACTTGGAGATATCGTATTTATAGAACTACCAGATATAAATTCTGAATTTTCTAAAAACGAAGTATTCGCAACAATTGAATCAGTTAAAGCTGCATCTGAAATTTATATGCCAATTTCTGGCAAAGTTGTTGAAATTAACGAAGAAGTTGTTGATAGCCCAGAATTATTAAACGATGAAAGCTATGCTAACAAATGGCTTGTAAAAATCGAATCTAGTGCTGATCAAACTGAATTTGCTGACTTATTAGACTACTCAGATTATAAAGAAGAAATTGAATAATGAAAAATTTTATTGCACACACAGATGAAACCAGAAATGAGATATTAAGTTCAATATCTTGCAATTCTGTTGATGATTTATTTAAACAAATTCCTGTTTTATTTAAAAACTTTGATATGGCTAATCCTCTAAGCGAAATGGAAGCTCAGAAAAAAATCAAAGCTATAGCAAAAAAGAATAAAACTGAATTTGCGAACTTTTTAGGTGGCGGTGTATATAATAAATTCATTCCAGCTTGTGTTGGTTACATAGCACAGCGTTTCGAATTTTTAACAGCATATACTCCGTATCAGCCTGAAATTTCACAAGGCACTTTGCAAATCATTTATGAATACCAAACAATGATTTCAAGACTAACTGGTATGGATATTGCAAATGCTTCAATGTATGATGGAGGTTCGGCTTGCGCCGAAGCTATTCTTATGTCACATAGAATTGCACGTGGCAAAAAGAATATTGCTTTAGTTTCTAACAAACTAAACCCAGAATACAAAGATGTTATCAAAACCTACTGTTGGGCTGAAGGAATTCAAATAGAATGGTTTGATAACGAACCAAATATTAGTGAAAATCATTGCTGTGTTATGGTTCAAAATCCCGATTATTATGGCGAAATTTGTGAAATAAAAAAATATGATACCACATTAATCGTCGTTGCGAACTTAAGTGCCCTTTCACTAATCGAACCACCTCGTGATGCTGATATTGTTGTTGGTGATATTCAGCCTTTAGGAATTTCAATGGCTTTTGGTGGTCCTCACGCTGGCTTTATGGCATGCAAAGAAGCTTATATGCGACAAATGCCAGGCAGATTAGTTGGCAAAACGCTTGATGCCGACGGAAAAGATGCTTATACATTAACAATTCAAACTCGAGAACAACATATTAAGAGAGAAAAAGCAACAAGCAATATTTGTTCAAACCAATCACTTATTGCGTTAAGTGCTACTTTATATTTAAGTTTATTAGGTGAAAAAGGATTTAAACAAACAGGGTTAATTTCAACTCACTTAGCACACTTATTATCTGAAAAACTTTCTGAAAAAGGAATTAAAACTCTTAACAAAAACTTTTTCAATGAATTTGTAATAGAGGTTGATAATTCGGAAAATATATTGAAAAGACTTAAAGAAAAAAATATACTTGGAGGCATTATGCTTGATGAAAAACACATTCTAGTTTGTGCAACTGAGATGAATACAGAAGAAGAAATAACAGAATATATTAATGCTATTTAAAATATGGCTGAAAGGATAAATAATGACTAGATTTGTAGGTTTAATTGGTATTATAGCGATTTTTTTGATTTGCTATGCGCTTTCTAATAATAAAAAAGCTATAAACTACAAAACTGTCGGTATGGGATTTTTATTGCAAATTTCATTAGCAATATTTATCTTTAAAGTACCTTTGGGCCAAAAAATGTTTTTACTAATTGGCGAATTTATTCGTAAAATCTTAGATTTTGCATACGAAGGTGGAAGTTTTGTATTTGGTCCACTGCTAAATAATTCAAGATTAGCAGAGTTATTTGGCAACAATTATAGTATATTTGCACTTCAACTAATTTGTTCAAGTATATTTATGATGGTATTAGTAAATATTCTTTACTATTACGGAATTATGCAAAGGATTGTAGCGATTCTAGGCAAAGCTATGAATAAATTTATGCACGTCTCTGGTGCTGAAGCTTTATCAAACGTAGCTAGCGCTTTTGTTGGTCAAATTGTTGCACAAATTATGATTAAACCTTACTTAGAAAAACTAACTCGTTCAGAATTATTAGCTTCTATGGCAGGTTCAATGGCTTGTATTTCAGGCGCAATAATGCCAATTTATATTGCAATGGGTATTCCTGCTCACTACTTGCTTGCATCTTGTGTAATGGCTGCACCTGGTGCATTAATCTTAGCTAAAATCATATATCCAGAAACAGGCGAACCCGAAACAAGAGATAATATCAGAATCTCAAGACGTAGAACTTTTGCGAATGTCTTTGATAGCATTTCAAACGGAGCTTCCGAAGGTATGAAAGTTGCAATAAACGTAACTGCTATGATTTTGGCATTAGTTGCATTAGTTGCATTTATTGATTGGACTTTAGGACTAACGGGTAAGTTCTTATTCAACTATATCCCTGGCTGTTCACATATAGCATTTTTACCAGACCTATCATTGAAATTTATCTTAGGTAAAATATTCTCAATATTCGCAGTTATATTAGGTGTTCCTCTAGCAGATGCTTCAACAGTTGGTGCTTTAATGGGCACAAAAATCGTATTAAACGAAATGGTTGCTTATGTACAGCTTTCCCAAATTGCAACAAATATTGATCCAAAAAGCTTTATGATAGCAAGTTTTGCGCTATGTTCATTTGGTAACTTTGGTTCTATTGCTATACAAATTGGTGGTATTGGAGAACTTGCGCCAAATCAACGTAAAAACCTAGCTAGATTAGGACTCAGAGCTTTGATCTGTGGTACACTTAGTTGCTATCTATCTGCTGCAATCGTTGGAGTTTTGTTATAGAGAATAAATCTCTTCTTCAAGATTTTTATTTATATCCTTTAATATTGCAACTTTTTCTAACGCTATAGTTAAAAGATTTAAATAATGGTTACGTTCTTCGCTCAACTTGAATTGCTCTAACTTATCTAGATTATAGTAATTTGAGCTTACTTCTTGTTCAAAACAAGAATCTTTTGTTAGCTTCAAGACGCTTTCCAACGTTGATAATTCATCAAATAATGAATTTTCATAGTCTAAAAGTAAAGTATTTTTATCCATGATACACCTCCATATTCAACTTAATTCCAATTACATAATACAAGTATACCAAGAGGATAAAAAAATACGTTAATATATTTTCCAATTTACAATTATTTAC